>JAKDNE010000472.1 GCA_030451965.1 Brachybacterium sp.
TCTCCGATCACGTCGCCCTCGCGCAGATCGATACGGAGCACCCGGTCACCCCCGGATTCCAGGAGTTCGGCGGTGGCCTTTCCGATCCCTGAGGCGGCTCCGGTGACGACGATCGTGCGTGCCATGAGGTGGTCCCTTCGATGCTGGCGACGGCGTCCGCTGCCTGCGGGACGCTGCTGTTCCTCCAGCGTACTTCGGGATTCTCGGGCCCTTCGGGCAGGAGGTCCCGCTGCGGAAGTGGCCGGACACACGTACCGCTCCCGGACTCCTCGGCCCTACCGTGTCAGGGGCACAAGAAGTGCTCTCCTCCCCGGCCCCGGAGCATTCCCCGCGATGAGCACGACCACGCACGAGACCCCGACCCCCGTCCCTGCACGGCGCCGGCCCGGTCTGAAGGCGCGCCACCTCCACTTCATCGCGCTCGGCTCCGCGATCGGGACCGGGCTGTTCTACGGCTCGGCCGGCGCGATCCAGGCCGCGGGCCCCTCCGTGCTGCTGGTCTACCTCCTGGGCGGCGCCGTCGTGTACTTCATGCTGCGGGCGCTCGGGGAGATGGCGGTGCGGATGCCGATCTCCGGCTCCTTCGCCGAGTACACCCGCCGTTTCCTGGGCCCCTGGGCCGGGTACATCACCGGCTGGATGTTCGCCTTCGAGATGCTGATCGTCTGTCTCGCGGATCTCACCGCGATCGCGATCTACATGCGGTTCTGGTTCCCGGAGACCTCGCAGTGGATCTGGGTGGCGCTCACGCTGCTCGTCGTCGGGGCCGCGAACCTCGCCAGCGTGCGCTGGTTCGGGGAGCTCGAGTTCGTGTTCACGATCGTCAAGGTCACCGCGGTGGTCGCGATGATCCTCGGCGGAGCGGCGATCCTGGTGCTCGGCCTCGGAGCGGCCGACGGTGGGAACCCGCTGACGCGCCTCACGGCCGACGGGGGCTTCTTCCCCCACGGCGTCGGCGGCATGATCAGCGCCTTCATCCTGGTGCTGTTCGCCTTCGGTGGCACCGAGATCATCGGCGTGGCCGGCACCGAGGCGGAGGAGCCCTCCCGCGCGATCCCCCGGGCCATCAACACCGTGCCGGTGCGGATCCTGCTGTTCTACGTCCTCGCGATCGGGGTGATCCTGCTGATCAACCCCTGGCGCACGATCACCGGCGAGCAATCACCGTTCGTGCAGATCTTCGACACCCTCGGCGTGAGCTGGGCGGCGGCAGCCCTGAACCTCGTGGTGATCACCGCAGCGCTCTCGGCGATCAACGCGGACCTCTTCGGTGCGGGGCGCGTGGTCGCAGGCATGGCGCGCGAGCGGCTCGCACCGCAGGCGCTGTCCCGCACCGTCCAGGGGGTCCCCATCGTCACCACCATCGCGATGCTGGGGGTGCTGGTCGTCGGCGTGGTCCTGAACGCCGCGCTGCCCGAGGCGGTGTTCACGATCGTCGCCTCGCTCGCCACCTTCGCCACGGTCTTCGTGTGGCTGATGATCCTGCTCGCCCAGCTCGCCTCCCGTCGCGGCATGACCCGCGCTCAACGCGCGGCGCTCGAGTTCCCGGTGCCGCTGTGGCCCTACGGGCAGCTCTTCGCGGTCGCGTTCATCGCCTTCACCTTCGGCATCATGGTCTGGCATCCCGAATACCACACGGCCCTGCTGGTGGGCCTGGTCTTCCTCGGCGGGATGTCGCTGCTGTACGTCGCGACCGGGCGGCACCTCCTGGCGCGCTGATCCGGGCACAGTCCCCCGTCCGCCGGGCGAAATCCCCTGGTGCGCTCCTGCCACCGGGAATAGGCTTCCCCGCGGCGGCTCCCGCTCGCCCCCACGGCGACGCCGCCG
>JAKDNE010000473.1 GCA_030451965.1 Brachybacterium sp.
AGCAGTTCGAAGGCGCCCGCGGTCCCGTCCCCCAGCGCGGCGGCCGCTGCGGTCAGGTCCACCGCTCGGACGATGTCGCTGATCAGCTCGGAGCCGGAGGTCATGGTGAGCACGCCCGCGGTGCTGATCACGAAGGGCAGACCGATCGCGATGACCAGCGAGATCACCGTGGACTGCAGGAGGATACCCATGGCCAGGGAGAACAGCAGGATCGCGGCCAGGATCGGCAGCTGGGTGGTCAGCAGGCTCTCGAAGGAGGAGAAGACTGCCCCTTCCCCCATCAGCTCGCCGCCGATCCAGGTGGCGCCGGCCGCCAGGCCGATGGACACCGCCACCAGCGCCACCACCACCGCGACGGCGGCGATCACCTTCGAGGCCAGCACACCCAGCCGTCCGGGGCGCTGCAGGAAGGTGTTCTGGATGGAACGGTCGGACCACTCCCCCGCGGTCATCATCACCGCGAACACGGGGATGATCAGGCTCAGCGGGAGGCTGAGCACGATGAAGGTGATCTCCACGTCGGCGATGCCCTCCGGTATGACGGCGGGCTGGATGAGCCCGCCGAGCGCGGCGAAGGCCACGAGGACCAGCAGGGAGAGGGTCAGCAGGATCGCGGCGCCACGGGTGTCGAGATAGCTGCGCAGGTCGATATCGGGTCGCATGATGGGGTTCCTCGATCAGGTCGGAGGGGAAGGGTCAGCGGCTCGTCGCCGGGGCGGGCTCGGCGGACGGGGCGTCGGTCGCCGCGGCTCCGGCGGCCGGGGGATCCACGTCGGGATCCGCAGGCGTCTCGTCCTGGCCGGTGAGGGAGAAGAAGACATCCTCGAGGCCGCCGCCCGCGGTGGCGCCGAGCGAGGTGAGCACCAGCTGCTCGCGCAGAGCGAGACGCCCCACGTCCTCGGGCGCGAGGCTCACCTCGAGCTCGTCCCCGGCGCGGCGCTCGTAGGCGATGCCGTGACGGTCCAGGGCGGCGCGCAGCGCACCGGGATCGAGCGTCGTGACGCGCGTGCCCGCCCCGGCGGTCAGCTGCTCGAGGGTCCCCTCGCTGACCAGCTTCCCCTGGACGATCACCACCAGGCGATCCACGGTGGCCTCGACCTCGCGGAGCTGATGGCTGGACAGCAGCACGGTGCCGCCGGCGTCGGCGAAGGAGCGCAGCAGGCGGCGCATCCAGCGGATCCCCTCGGGGTCCAGGCCGTTCGCCGGCTCGTCCAGCACCAGCACGGAGGGGTCGCCGATCAGGGCGACCCCGATGCCGAGCCGCTGGCGCATGCCGTAGGAGTAGCCGCCGACGCGCTTGCCGCCGGCGTCCTGCAGGCCGACCATCTCCAGCACCTCGTCGGCCCGAGCGGCCGGCATGCCGACAGTGCGAGCGGTCAGGCGCAGGGGCTCCAGACCGGTGCGCCCATTGTGCAGGGCCCGGGCATCGAGCATCACGCCGATGGTGCGGGCCGGGTTCGAGAGGCTGCGGAAGCTCTCACCTCCCACGAGCGCCTGGCCCGCATCCGCCCGGGCGAGGCCGGTGAGGATGCGCAGGGTGGTGGACTTCCCGGCGCCGTTGGGGCCGAGGAAGCCGGTCACGGTCCCGGGGGTGCAGGCGAAGCTGAGATCGTCGACCGCAGCGCGGGTGCCGTAGTGCTTGCGGAGGCCGCGCACCTCGAGGCCTATGCCCGTGGCTGCGGAAGGGGTCGTGGAGGTCATGGTTCAAGGTTCCTCCGTCGACCGACGGCGAACCAGCGACTCCGGGCGAGGCGGTGGGCGACGAAGGTCGCGGCACGGTCCCTCCCCCGGACGTCCCCCTCGACCTCCGTCGACGCCTGGA
>JAKDNE010000474.1 GCA_030451965.1 Brachybacterium sp.
CCCTGGGCCGTGGCCCCACGAGCCATGACGCAGCAATCCAGGTCGCAGCCCTGGCGACGAGCGGCACTGGCTCACCGACCCTCATCTCTCCCCACGTCGGTGCTCGACTTCCGGCGCCGTCACGCGAAGCGGCCTCGCGCGCTCTGGAGCAGCGCCGGGTGGCTGTTCCTGCCGGTGCTGCCGTACGTGGCGGTGAACGGACTGCGAGCATGGACCACGGCTGGCAGCACCGTGCCGCCGATCCTTCTGTCGGCCGTCGAGCATCCGGAGTTCCGCACTCTCATCGATCTGCTCACCCCCCCGGCGCTGCCGTGGAGGCGACCTACGTGGATGCGCTCGCGCCGCAGACAGCGGGACCGGAGCTCCGCGAGGCGAGGAGCTCCGGTCGCGGCCGCCGAACGTCACGGCGCCCCGGCTCAGGCCGGGTCGACGCCCTTGCCGGAGGGGGAGACCAGCACCTTCACGGCCGTCTCGTTGCGATGGATGAGGGTGTCGAACCCCTTGTCGATCAGGTCCTCGAGCTGGATACGGCCGGTGATGAAGGGAGCGAGATCGATATTGCCGCTCTCTACGAGCTCGATGACCGCCGGGTGGTTGTTGACGTATCCGATCGATCCACGCAGGTCGATCTCCTTCATCACGAGCTTGTGCATGTCGAAGTCGGAGCGGTGGCCCCAGATCGAGATGTTCAGCAGCACCCCCGTGGGTCGCAGCGCATCCATCAGGGTGTCCAGCACCGCCTGCACGCTGGTGGCCTCGAAGGCGATGTCCGCGCCCTTGCCGCCGGTGAGGTCGTGCACCTCCTGGGCCACGTCGACCGCGGCCGGGTCCAGCGCGTGATCCGCGGCGCCGGAGTCCAGGGCCTTCTGGCGGCGCAGCGAGGAGAGCTCGGAGATCACCACGGTCACGCCCAGGGCCCGCAGCACCGCGCCGGTGAGCAGCCCGATGGGACCGGCGCCGCCGATCACGGCGATGTCACCGGCCTTCGCGCCGGAGCGCTGCACTCCATGATAGGCGACGGCGAGCGGCTCGATGAGGGCGGCCTGGTCCAGCGGGATGCTGGGATCGATCTTGTGGACCCAGCGGCGATCGACGGCGAGCTTCTCGGCCAGGCCGCCTCCGCCGCCGCCGAGGCCGATGAAGTTCATCCCCTCGGAGAGGTGGTAGTCGGTGGAGTCCGGACCGGTGTCGGTGCCGTCTTTGAGGATGTAGGGCTCGACGACCACGGTGTCACCCACCTCGAGGTCGGTGATGCCCTCGCCGAGCGCCGCCACGACCCCGGAGAATTCGTGGCCAAGCGTCACCGGGGCCGTCTCCCCGGTCCAGGACGTCGGCGTGTCCGGGGTGGGGCAGAAGATCGGACCGTCCAGGTACTCATGCAGATCGGTGCCGCAGATCCCGCAGAAGGCGACGTCGATGAGCACCTCGCCGGCGCCGGCGGTGGGTTCGTCGATCTCCTCGATGCGGATGTCCTTGTTGCCGTAATAGCGTGCTGCGCGCACGGTGATCAACCCTCTCGACTGCGCTCTCCGGTCGCTTCTCGCCCGGGGACGTGATGGCATCGATCGTAGCGAGCCGGCTGGGATGCGGATGGGGACCAACGTCGCTCCGAGCGGGGCGGGCGACCTCGAACGCGCGGCTCGTGACGGGCGTACCGGCATGCGCCGATCTCCGCCCAGCCGTCGAGGGACTGCGTCAGGCCACGCGGCACGGCGAGCGAAGAGACCGGCAGCACGGCCTGTGGCGCTCCCCATCTCGATCGCCATCGCAGGTCAGAAGGGAGGTCTTGGGTCTCCCTGGTGGTGCTGAGGAAGGTGCTGG
>JAKDNE010000475.1 GCA_030451965.1 Brachybacterium sp.
GTGCGCGGTCGCGATCGACAGCGCCTGTGCGGCCACGGCCGCCGGATCCGTGAGCACGGCGCCGGGGCCGCTGCGGGGGGCGAGGGTGCCGTCGGGGAGGTAGGCGCGGTCGGCGAAGCCCTCGAGCACCACCTCGATCCCGGCCTCGTGCGCAGCCTCGACGATCACGGCGCCGGGCGCGGCGATCAGGCGCAGATCCCCGAGCTCGCGCAGGGCGCGCACCACCGCCGCGGCCTGGGACTCGTGATGGGCCAGCGCGGTGTACAGCGCGCCATGCGGCTTCACGCCCCGCACCTGGCCGCCTTCGGCCTGGGCCATCGCCTGCAGCGCTCCGACCTGCACGATCACCTGGTCCGTGAGGTCGCCGGGGGCGATGTCGAGGAAGCGTCGACCGAAACCGCCCGGATCCGGATAGGCGACATGCGCGGTGATCCCCACGCCGTGGGCGGCCGCGGCACGGGTGGCGGTGCGCATCGTCCCGGCGTCCCCGGCGTGCCCGCCGCAGGCGATGTTCGCGGTGGTCACCACCTCGAGCATCGCGGCGTCATCACCCATCGACCAGTCGCCGTACCCCTCTCCGAGGTCGGCGTTGAGATCCAGCTGCGGCAGCGGGGCGGTCATCGGTGGATCGGCTCCTTCGCACGGTCGTCGTGAGGTCTCCATTGTCGACCCTGTCGCGTCCGGCCGGGCCGCTTCCGACTGATCGGCGGGCGCCGCGCGGCGCTCACCGCCTGCGCGGGTTCACCGCGCCCAGTCCTCCAGCACCTCCTCGAGCCGGCCGTGCAGGCGCACGGCGGCGTCCGGATCGGCGCGGGTGGGGCCGTCGTTGAGGATCACCACGGGCTTGCCCTGCCGGCCGGCCGCGCGCACGAACCGCAGCCCGGACTGCACGGTGAGGCTCGAGCCGAGCACCAGCAGCGCCTCGGCCGCCTCGAGCGCCGCGAAGGCCGCGGCCACGACCTCCCGTCGCGCGGACTCCCCGAAGAACACCACATCGGGCTTGAGGATCCCCCCGCACAGCGCGCACGGCGGGTAGCGGAACGAGCTGGTGCGATCGACCTCGGCGTCCCCGTCGGGCGCCCGGGCGGCATCGGCGGCGAGGTCGGGCAGGCGCTCTGCGAGCTCGGGGTTCATCATCAGCATCCGCTGATGCAGCGCCGCCCGGGATGATGTCGCCCCGCACTGCTGGCAGCGCACCCGATCCAGTCGGCCGTGCAGATCGATCACCGGGTCCGAGCCCGCGGCGGCGTGCAGACCGTCCACGTTCTGCGTGATCACCGCCGTGATCGGGAAGGGGTCGGGGGAGAGGGCCGCGAGCAGGCGGTGGGCGTGTCCGGGCCGGGCGCTGCGGAACTGCTCCCAGCCCACCGTCGAGCGCGCCCAGTAGCGGCGCCGGGCGAGGTCATGGCCGATGAACTCCTGAAAGGTCATGGGGGAGCGGGGCACCGCGTCGCGGCCGCGGTAGTCCGGCAGCCCGGAGCCGGTGGACATCCCGGCACCGGTGAGCACCGCGAGCGGCCGATCCCGCAGCAGCTCGAAGGCGGCGCGGATCTCCTGCGGGGAGCTGCGTCGGCCGTAGTGCGCGCCCTCCATCGGCCCCCAGGCCGGCAGGCGGGGACCGCCGCGGGTGGGACCGGGTCCGTCCAGCGGGCGGGAGGTGGCGGTGGAGAACCAGCGGCCGACGTCCGCCGCGGGGCCGGCACGGCCCGGGGATTCCCGGGCGGTCGAAGGGTCCGTCGACGCCCGGATCCCCGACGAGCCCGGTGACTTGCCGTGATCGGACCGGCCCGCCGGCTCCCCGGATACCGGTTC
>JAKDNE010000095.1 GCA_030451965.1 Brachybacterium sp.
GATCCTGCAGCGCCCACAGAGACGACCGAGCCCAGCCCGATCTCACGCCAGAAGACAGCGTCTCCCCCGGGACCGGCGACGGGGACGATCCGGACCCTCCGACTCCACCTGAGGAGACGGAAGACGAGCCCCCGTCCGGAGAGGATCCGTCAGAGGACCCCGACCCCGAGGAGACTCCGGAAGACTCCGAGACCACTGAACCCGCACCACCGACGTCGAGCCCGGAAACTCCCACGGAGGAGCCCGAGCTCAACACGCCCGTCGAGCCCACGGCTGAGCCGGGGCCCACGACCGCAGCACCCGAGCCCGCTGCGCCAGAGCCGACCAGCCCTCAGCCGGCGAAGACCGAGCAGGCGGAGCCGCTCGTGCAGCCGGAGACGACTTCCCCGACGCCCGACGAGATTCCTGCTGATCCCACGTCCGCACCGGAGGAGACCCCTATGGTCACCTCCACCACCACCGACGAGAGCAGCGAAGCCGGCGGCGTCGTCGACGAGGAGCAGAGCCCTCCCTCGAGCCCGCCCGAGCCCACCGCGAACACAGAGGAGAGCGGACCGGTGGTCCGTCTGTTCGATGCGATCTCCGAGAACTCCGACTCCACCGTCGGTCAGATGCGCCAGGTCATCCTGATCGTGCTGGGGATCGGTTTCCTCACCGCGGCCGGATTCGTCGGCGCCACCCTGCACAGCCGCCGCGGCCCCCGCTGAGCGCACTGCCCCCGGCACCATGATGAGCGCCGGACACGGCGCATCACTGTTCGGCGAGCAGCTCCTGCACCCGCGCGATGATGCCGGGAACACTCCGGCGCATCTCGCGGATCGTCCTGTCGAAGGCGCGCTGGCCCTCGTACCAAGGATCCTCGACCGCGAGCTCCGTCGCGGGGACGTCCGGCGCGATGCCCGGCTCGAAGCGCCGCCACATCCGGATCTCGGGGACGGAGGCTCCGTCCGGGGCCTGCTCCACCATCCGGCGCATCCGCTGGGCATGATCGGCGGTCATCGGCAGCACCAGGTTCCAGGCGAGCAGCTCGGTGAGATGGATGGTGCGCGCCACGTGCTCGAAGGGTCGGTCATACCCGGCACGCTCGAGGGCGAGCTCGGTGCGGTCGTCCATCGGCATCCCCTCCGCCTCCCAGGTGGTGCCGGCGGAGCCCACCTCGATGCTCTCCGCCAGGCCCGCCTCCTCGACGGCGGCGCGAAGCATCACGGCGGCGGCCGGGGAACGGCACACGTTGCCGGTGCAGACGGTCAGCAGACGAAGGGGCTCCATGCCCCCATTGTGTCAAGGTCCTGAGGATGGGAGCGCCGAACTGCTCGGGAACGTACACTGGGGGCTGACTGCATGCGGTGCCTGCGGCAACGCGGAAGCATGATCGCCCGGGCTCGACGGCCCGTGACCACGCAACGACGGCTCAGGAGGACACCCATGGCCGAAATCATCCGCGCCCACGACGACGACTGGTCGCTCGTGCGCGAGATCCGTCTCCGGTCCCTCAGCACGGATCCTGCCGCCTTCGGGCAGAGCTGGGAGAAGGAATCCACCTACGAGGACTCCGTCTGGGAGGAGCGAGTGCAGGATGCCGCCTGGTTCCTGGCCCTCGACGAGGAGCAGCCGGTGGCTGTCGTCGCTGTGCGTCAGGAGCAGGACTCTCCCGCCAACGAGCGCGAGCTCCAGGCCATGTGGGTCACCCCGAACTCCCGCCACTCGGGCATCGCCGGCAAGCTCGCCGAAGCGGTCTTCACCTGGGCGGGCGAGGATGGCGCCGACACCGTCACCCTGTACGTCGGCCCGAAGAACGAGGGCGCTCGCGCACTCTACGAGGCGCTGGGCTTCTCCGACACGGGCGACCGCTGGGAGATCGTCGAGGGCGACCCGGACGGTGCCTGGTTGAAGATGGCCCGCGGCGTCTGAGACGCGGTGGGCATCTCGTCCAGTCTCACGTCCGCCCGCGGCGCGTTCCGTGCGGTCGCCTCGCGGTCCCATACCGACCGTCCGCACTGGGCGGCGCGGATCGAGGACATCAAGAACGCCGTCGTGGGCAGCGCGTTGCGCCGGCTCCACTGGGAGCTGCGCCTGCAGCCCTTCCACGGCTTCGGCTCGGGCACCCGGGTCCGGGTGCTGGCCAAGGTGCTCTACGCCTCCCCCGGCACCCCTGCTGACTTCCACGACCAACCGGTCCATGACATGCGCACGATGGCGGTGCGCGGCTGGCGGAACTTCGCCGCCCAGGTCGCACCGCACCGCACCGTCCAGGTGCTGCTCGGGGATCATCAGTTCACCGTGCGGGCCGACCGTGCCGGCATCGTCGACGCCGATCTCGAGGTGGCGCTGCCCCCGGGTCAGCACGCAGCGGTGCTGTGGACCGCCCCCGGCAATGAGGTGACCGCGGATGTCACCGTGGTCCCGGACGCGGCCGAGGTGGGCCTGGTCAGCGACATCGACGACACCGTGATGGTCACCTGGCTGCCCCGGCCCCTGCTCGCCTTCTGGAACGCCTTCGTCATCCATCAGTCCTCGCGCCAGGTGGTGCCCGGGATGCCGATGCTCTACCAGCGCCTGGCGCGCGAGCATCCGATGATGCCCGTCTTCTACCTCTCCACGGGAGCCTGGAACGTGTTCCCCGTGCTCAAGCGTTTCCTCTACCGCAACGGGTATCCTGACGGTCCGCTGCTGCTCACCGACTGGGGGCCCACCAACACGGGGTTCTTCCGCTCCGGTCCGGACCACAAGCACCGGGCCCTCGCACGGCTGGCGGCGGAGTTCCCGACGATGCGCTGGATCCTGGTGGGCGACGACGGTCAGCACGATCCCTCGATCTATGCGGAGTTCTCGCGGCACCATCCGGATCAGGTCGACTCCGTGCTCATCCGCCAGCTCACCGAGCCCGAGCAGCTGCTCGCCCACGGCTCCCGGCGCCCTCGCGAGCACTCCGCGCACCGCCCCATGACCCCGCTCAGCCCGGAGGCGCCGGTCAGCCTGGAGGCGCCGGACGGGCACGGAATGCTCGCCGAGCTCCAGCGCACCGGGAAGATCCCCTCATGACGTCTCAGCGCACCCACGAGACCCAGCACGGCACCGAGTTCACGCTGCGTCCCGCCACCGACGGCGACGTCCCCGAGCTCGTCGACCTGGTTCAGTCGGCCTACCGGCGCGAGGGCGGATGGACCACCGAGGTGCATCTCGTGGCCGGTCACCGCACGGATGCCGCAGAGCTCCGCGCCATGCTCGCCGATCCACAGGTCACGCTGCTGGTGGCCGAGCGCGACGGCGACCTCGTCGGCTGCTGCTACACGCGCCGCGAACCCGCGGACGCCGCCGGGGCTGCCCGGGCGGAGCTCGGCCTGTTCGCGGTGCATCCCTCGGTCCAGTCCCGCGGGCTCGGCGGCCGCCTGCTCGAGGCCCAGGCCGAGCAGCTGCACGGCGCCGGTGCGGCGGTTCTGATGATCCAGGTGCTGCAGGGCCGGCCCGAGCTGCAGAACTGGTACCGACGCCACGGCTTCACCCCCGTCGGCCGGGCGGTGCCGTTCGCGGGAAATCCTGAATGGCTCAAGGTCGCAGGCCTGGGCATGGACATCATGGAGCGTTCACTGCGCTGACCGCTGCGGGCGCCACCGCCGGGCCGGCGCCGGGCCGTTACCAGGTCGCTGTCGGCCCGTTGTCGGCCCGTCCGCTGAATAATGTCCCGGGACGACCGATGCGCGCGAGTGCATGGGTCGTCCCGGGACATTACTGTCCGCACGGCGCCGCGGGGTAACGCGCGGGCCGGCCGAGGGCTTCGATGCGCACCGACGGCCGACCGGAGCAGCGGGAGCCTCGCCCCCTCGGCGCGGTATATCAGCCGGTGTTCTTCAGCCCCGCGGCAACGCCGTTGATGGTGGTCAGCAGCGCGCGCTGCAGCTCGGGCGAGAGCTCCTCGCCCCGCTCCGTGGCCGCTCGTGCCCGCTGCAGCATCGCGACCTGCATGTAGGAGATCGGATCCAGGTAGCGGTCGCGCACAGCCAGGGTGCGCTTGAGGATCGGCTGGTTGTCCAGCAGACCCAGCACACCGGTGAGCCGCTCGATCTCCGCGACCGAGAGCTCGTACTCCTCCCGGATCCGGTCGAAGAGATACCACAGCCGCTCCGGCACCAGCGAGTGCACGTAGTGAGCGGCGATCTGCATGTCCGTCTTCGCCAGCGTCATCTCGACGTTGCTGATCACGGTGCGGAAGAAGTGCCAGTTGCGGTACATCTCGTGCAGGTCGGGCTCGAGCCCGGCCTCCCGCGCCGCCTTCAGCCCGGAGCCGGCACCGAACCAGCCGGGCACGATCTGGCGCGACTGGGTCCAGCCGAACACCCATGGGATCGCCCGCAGGCCCTCCAGGCCCTTCTCCGAGGTGGTGCGCTTCGAGGGTCGCGAGCCGATGTTCAGATCGCCCAGCTGCTCCACCGGGGTGGCGGAGACGAAGTACTCCGGCAGGTTCTCGTCGTCGACCAGCGTGCGGTACCGGGAGAACGCCGCATCGGAGACCGACTGCATGACCTCGCCGAAGTGGTCCATGGTCTGCGCCGGGGTGCGCGGCGAGGTGTGCAGGGCAGAGCCCTCGAGCACCGCGGCCACCGACAGGTCCAGGTTCTCCCTGGCCAGCGAGGGCAGCATGTACTTGTCGGAGATGACCTCGCCCTGCTCGGTGAACTTGATCTCGCCCTCGAGCACGCCGTACGGCTGGGCCAGGATCGCATCATAGGTGGGGCCGCCGCCGCGGCCGACGGAACCGCCGCGACCGTGGAACAGCCGCAGGGTCACTCCGTGGCGGGCCGCCGCATCGCGCAGCGAGCGCTGGGCCTGGTGGATCTCCCACTGGCTGGTGATCACGCCGGCGTCCTTGTTGCCGTCGGAGTAACCGAGCATGACCTCCTGGCGGTCGCCCCGCAGATTCACGATCTCCCGGTAGGAGGGATCGCTGAGCAGCTGGTCGAGGATCTCGCCGGCGTGACGGAGCTCCGAGACCTCTTCGAGCAGCGGGACGAAGCCGATATCGGCACGACGCTCCTCGCTGCCGGCGATGCTGATCAGCCCGGCCTCGCGGGCCAGCAGCGCGGCGGCGAGCACGTCGTCGCTGCCGTGGGTCATCGAGATGATGTAGGTCTCGATGACGGAGGTGCCGTAGAGGCGGTGCGCATCCCGGATCTCCCGGAACACGTTGAAGGTGGTGCGGGTCGGGTCGTCGAGGACCGACTCGTCCTCGGTGATCGCGGATCCCACCAGCGGCCGCCGGCTGCCGAGCTCGCGCCCCAGCACCGCGGTGCGTTCCTCCCGGCTGAGCTCCATGTAGGCACGATCCAGCTCGCCCACACGGTCGAACAGACGGGCCAGCACGTCGTGGTGCTTCTCGGAGTGCTCGCGCACATCGAGGGTGGCCAGGTTGAGACCGGAGGCGGCCAGCACCTGCTGGGCGACGGCGAGAGCACCGTCGGCGACGCGCTCTCCGCCGTGCCGGCGCAGTGCCCCGCGCAGCACCCGGAAGTCGTCCTGGAGCTCGGAGCTGTCGCGGTAGTCCCGGCCGTGGACGTGGCTGTCCCCGGTGCGGATGCGCTCCTGGGTGGCGCGCAGCTTGGAGCGCATCGCTCCGAGCTTGAGGCGGTAGGGCTCCTCGCGGTACAGCTCCTGCTGGACCGAGTCGACCTCGGACCCGTGGGAGAGATCGTCCCGGAGGCTCTCCACCAGCTGCTCGTCCTCGCCCGTCAGCTCACTGGAGACCGAGAGCTCGAGGATCAGGTCGGAGATGACCTCGACGGCGAAGTCGATCGCCGTCTCCGCCTGCAGCTCCAGCACCTCACGGGTGACCTGGGCGGTGACGAAGGGGTTGCCGTCACGGTCGCCGCCGATCCAGGAGCCGAAGCGCAGCGGCACCTGATCATCGCGCATCTGTGCACCATGCTCACGCAGCTCCTCACGGAGGTCGTCGAGCATCTCCGGCATGGTCTGACGGAAGATCTGACGCAGGTAGTAGAGGGCGTTGCGGGCCTCGTCCTGCGGCGTGGGGCGCTGGCGGCGAAGCTCGTCGGTCTGCCACAGCGTCTCGATGAGCTCGGCGAGATCACGGTCCTGGCGCCGCCGCTCGACGGTGTCCTCCTCGGTCTCCTCGCCGAGGATGTCCGAGATGCGGCGCAGCTTGGTCAGCACGGCGCGGCGCGAGGCCTCGGTGGGATGCGCGGTGAAGACCAGGCGGACGTCGAGCGAGTCCATCGCCTTCTGCAGACCGTCGGCGCCGAGCTCCTCGTGGATGGCACGCACAGTGCGCGGCATCCAGGAGTCGGCGGCAGGGCGCTCGTCGAGCGCTCGCACCCGGTAGACCTGCTCCGCCGCATTGGCCAGCAGGAAGTACTGGGTGAACGCCCGGGTCAGGGTGGTGGCCTGCTCGATGGGCAGCTCGGCGAGGCGGTTCTGGACGTCGAGGGCGTTGGCCTCGGACTCGGAGGACTTCGCCTCCTTGGTGAGCTGGCGGACCTGCTCGACGAGATCGAGCATCTCCTGGCCGTGCTGGTCGGCGAGGGCGCCGCCCAACAGGGTGGACAGACGGCGAACGGTGGCTCGCAGCGGGGCGTCGATATGGGGGTCGTCGCCGACGACGGGGAACTCGCTCGTCAACGTGGGGACGGCGATGGCGTCGGGATCTGGCACGGGGCCTCCTGGGGTCGGCACGCCTGGAAGCGGCCGCCGACAGCACTCAGGGCGACCGCGTCGGCGCGGAACGAACGGGGACAGACTACAGCGGGAGCCGCCGCCGCGTCCTTCGGGGACAGTCGGCGGACGGCCTCACACCGTCAGAGCACGGCGCGCAGGAAGTCCTGGGTGCGCTGATTCTCCGGCTCGCTGAAGATCTTGTCCGGCAGGCCCTCTTCGATGACGGAGCCTTGGTCGAACATCATCACGCGGTCGGAGACGTCCCGGGCGAACTGCATCTCGTGGGTCACGATCAGCATGGAGATGTCGGTCTCGGCGGCGATGTCCTTGAGCACCGCGAGCACCTCGCCCACCAGCTCCGGGTCCAGCGCCGAGGTGACCTCGTCCAGCAGCAGGATCTCGGGATCCATGGCCAGTGCCCGGGCGATCGCGATGCGCTGCTGCTGACCGCCGGAGAGCTCGTTGGGACGAGCATCCTTCTTCCAGCCCATGCCCACCTTGTCGAGCAGTGCCTCGGCCTTGGCCTCCGCCTCTGCCTTCTTCAGCCCCATCACGTTGATCGGCGCCTCGACGATGTTCTCCATCACCGTCATGTTCGGGAACAGGTTGAAGTGCTGGAAGACCATGCCGATGCCGGTGGTGGTGCGGCGTCGGCGCTTGTCCGAGATCCGCACACGCTTACCGCCCTGCTCCTGGTATTGCAGCGGGGTTCCCCCGATGTGGATGTACCCGCCGGAGAGCTCCTCGAGGGTCATCACCAGGCGCAGGATGGTCGTCTTGCCCGAGCCGGAGGGCCCGATCAGGGTGACGCGCTCGCCCTTGGAGACGGTGAAGTTCAGGTTGTCCAGCACGGTGTTGTCACCGAACTTCTTGACCACGTCGCGGAACTCGATATGGGGCACGTCCGCCGTGCCGGTAGGGGCTGTGTTCTCAGGCAAGTTTCTTCTCCAGTCGTCGGATCAGGAGGGAGGTGGGGTAGCTGGCGGCCAGGAAGATCAGGCCGGCCAGAGTGATCGCCTCGGTGTACCGGAAATTGTGCGAGCCGTAGTTCTGCGCGACCCGCACGAGCTCCGGGATGTAGATCACGACGAAGAACGGGGTCTCCTTGAACATGGAGATCGCGTAGTTGCCGAGCGCCGGCAGGGTGTTGCGGATCGCCTGCGGGATGACCACGGCCCGCCAGGTGCGCACCCGCGGCAGGGAGAGGGCCGTGGCCGCCTCCCATTGCCCCGTCGGCACCGAGTCGATGCCGGCGCGGTACACCTCAGCCATGTACGTCGTGTAGTGGACGCCGAGCACGCAGATGCCGATCGCGAGCGTCGAGTTGATGTACTGCGAGAGCACGAGGTTCGCGAACACCAGCTGGACCACCAGCGGCGTCATCCGGATGAACTCGACCACCCAGGTGACCGGAGCATTGATGAGCGGCGGAGAGCTGCGCCGGATGATCGCGACGATGAGCCCCAGCACCAGGGCGATGAGGGTGCCCAGGACGGTGGCCAGGACCGTGATCTTGAAGCCGTCGAGCAGCAGTGAGGGGAGGACCGCCGCAGCGTGGTCCCAATCCCACCAGGACGAGTTCGGGTTCATGCCAGACCACCTTCTCCCGCGGTGCCTGCTTTGGCGACAGACCGGTCACGGACGACGCGCGCCGAACGGCCGCCGCCGGGGGTGCTGCCGGGCGCCCGGAAGAGCGAGCGCCACGAGTCCTTCAGGGCCGGGCCGCGCCCGATCTGGTGCTTGGCCCGGATCTCCAGACCGTTCATGAGGATCACGATCAACCAGGCGATCAGGTAGTAGGCCAGCAGTGCGAAGGAGTAGGCGAACCAGGTGCCGGTCCGGTCACGCAGCTGCTCGACCTGGAAGAAGAGGTCGTACAGGGTCACCGTGCCGACGATGGCGCTGCCCTTGAGCAGCTGGATCCACAGGTTCGACAGCGACGGGAGCATCAGGGCCCAGGCCTGCGGGATCACGATGCGGAACATGCCGCGGGCCGGACTCAGGCTGAGCGCGCTGATCGCCTCGTACTGCCCGGTGGGCACCGAGCCGATCGAGCCGCGCACGACCTCCGCCGCGTAGGCCCCGTAATTCAGGCCCAGGGCGAGCACGCCGACCAGCAGCGGATCGAGCTGGAAGCCCAAGGGGTACGGCAGCTGCGGGAGCACGAACGCCAGCCAGAACAGCTGGACCACGAGCGAGGTGCCGCGGAAGAACTCCACGAACACCCTCGCCACGCCGCGCACGAGCACATTCTTCGCGAGCAGCGCGAGTCCGAAGGCGAACGCGATGAACAGCGCGAGTGCGGCACCCAGCACGCTGGCCAGCAGCGTGATGAAGACGCCGTCGAGGATCATCGGCATCCGCTCCAGCACCAGCTGGAGGTTCGGGCCGAGATCCTGAATGAAGCCGATCACTCCATCCATCGGGGAATCACCTCTCGGGCGACGAACGACCCGGCACGGCCCGCAAGGGCTCGTGCCGGGACGACGTCATCGATGGAGCACGGGATCACTGCAGGGACGAGAGGTCACCGGAGCACAGGATCTCGGCGGTCATCTCCTCGGGCGGCAGCTCCTCATTGGTGAAGCCGAAGTCGCCGACGATCGAGAGGTAGCGCTCGGGATCGGCGATGATCTCGGCGAGCTTCTCGTTGTAGGCATCCAGCAAGGAGGTGTCCTCCTTGCGGAAGACGGTGCCGCCGGCGCCGACCTGCTTCTCCCCGTCGATCTCGGCGACGAAGCTCTCGGTCACCTCGACGTCATCGACGGTGTTGTCGGCCAGCCAGTTCAGCGAGATGGCGGTGAGGGCGAAGGCGGCGGCGTTTCCGGCCTTCAGCGCGTCCACGCCGTCCTGGGGGCCGCCGACCTCGATGCTGTCCAGTCCCAGGGACTCCGCATAGCTGGACTCGATCGCACCGGACATGGTGGCGACGGTGAGACCGGAGTCCACGAAGGACTGCATGTCCTTCAGCCCCTCCGGGTTGCCCGTGGGGACCATGAGTGCGGTGGTGTACTGGAACTCGGGCTCGCTGAAGGCGGCCTGGGCACAGCGGTCCGGGAGGATCGACATGCCGGCGCTGACCGCGTCGAACTGGCCGGCGTTCAGGCCCGGGATGAGCGAGCCCCAGTCGGTGAGCTTGCCCTCGACGGTGTCGATGCCGAGCTCGCCGAAGATCTCGCGGTGCATGGCGACGGTCGCGCCC
>JAKDNE010000476.1 GCA_030451965.1 Brachybacterium sp.
CGGTGGGCTTCGGGGCCCTCCTCGGTGTCGAGGACTCCGCCCGGCTCAGGCGTGGCAGCACGGTGGCGAGGGTGACGCCGGCTGCGGCCAGGGCACCGGAGAGCACGACGAGCCGGGCGGAGTCCTCGACACCGAGGAGGGCCCCGAAGCCCACCGTCGCCAGCACCGCTGCGACCAGCCCGACCCAGGACAGCACCACGGCCCCGCGCCGGGGCCGCCACGCGATCAGCACGGCACCGTCCGGGCGACGCGGCGGGCGCAGGTCCCGCAGGAAGCCGTCGAGGGTCATCACCCAGGGCAGCGCGGCGAAGAGGACGATCACCACGATGATGACCAGGGTGAGCGCCGGGTCGTCCACCTCGGGGCGGGTCGCGATGCTGCCGATCAGGCCCAATGCTCCCAGGGAGAATCCGGCTTTCACCGGCGGGGACTCCATCAGACGCTGCGTCGCACTCATCACACGCTCCGTATACACCGCAGAGCGGCAGGTGGGGTCCCAAGAAGACAGGTCACTCTAACCGGCCCGGACCGCCTTCCGCCCCCGGGAGAGGACCTCGCCGATCACCGTCGCGGCCTCCTCCACCTCGGCGGCGATGGTCCTCGGGCCGAGGGTGAAACGCACGGCGGTCTGTGCGACCTCGTGCGGGATCCCCAGGGCGAGGAGCACGTGGGAGGGCTCGTCGCTGCCGGCGGCGCAGGCCGAGCCGCTGGAGGAGATCACGCCCTGTTCGGCGAGGTCCAGCACGATCGACTCCCCGCTGCGGCCGGGGACGCAGAAGGAGGCGTGGCCGGGCAGGCGCGCTCCGGGCCGGTCGACGTCCGCCCCGGTCAGCAGCACGTCCTCCCGCGCTCCCAGCACCCGGCGGACCAGGAGATCTCGCAGCGGTCTCAGCCGCCCCGTCGCCTCGATTCGCTCCGTCTCGGCCAGCTCGAGCACGGTCGCGAGCGCGACCGCGAAGGCGACGTTCTCGGTGCCGGAGCGTCGTCCGTTCTCCTGCCCGCCGCCGTGGACGAGCGGCTCCACCGGCAGCCTGCCGCGGATCATCGCCAGGCCGCTCCCCTTGGGCGCGCCGAGCTTGTGGCCCGACAGGGTCAGCGCATCCGCGCCGAGACCCCGCAGCTCCAGCCATCCGGCGGCCTGCACGGCGTCGGTATGCAGGAGGGCGCCGGAAGCGTGAGCGACGTCGGCGAGCGCAGGGATGTCGTGGACGGTGCCGATCTCGTTGTTGGCCAGGGCCAGGGAGACCAGGGTCGTGTCCTCGCGCATCGCGTCGCGCAGCGACTCGAGGCTGACGGAGCCGTCGGGAGCGACGTCGACGAAGGAGACCTCGAAGCCGTGGACGCGGCGCAGGAAGTCGATGGTCTGCAGCACCGCGTCGTGCTCCGTGGCGGCGGTGACCAGATGCTTCCCGCGGGGCGCGGCGAGGGCGAGCCCCTTGATCGCGAGGTTCGCCGCCTCGGTGCCTCCGGCGGTGAAGACGATGTCGCTGCGGCGCACGCCGAGCACGGCGGCGGCACGGGCCCGAGCGTCCGCGAGCCCGGCGGCTGCGGCCTCCCCGACGGCGTGATGGCTGGAGGGGTTGCCGAAGGTGCCGGTGAGGTAGGGCCAGGCGGCTTCGAGCGCCTCGCGGCGGACGGGGCTGGTGGCGGCGGTGTCGAGGTAGAGCATCGGGGCCGCTCAGGCCGTGACGGTCATGTCGAGGCCGAGATCCAGGTGCCGGGCACTGTGGGTGATGGCGGCGGAGGAGATCACGTACACGCGGGTGGGGGGGATTTAGTAGAACGTCTCGACGGTGACCGTGCAGCTC
>JAKDNE010000096.1 GCA_030451965.1 Brachybacterium sp.
ACAGCATCATGGTCTCGCCGGCGACACCGGCACGCAGGTCCAGGACCCCCAGCTTCCGGGCGAAGGGTCCGTCCTGGACGGTGACCCCCTGGAGGCGCTCCCGGGGGATGATCTCCAGGTGCCGGGTGAGGACTCCGCTGCGCTGGACGAGCGCTCCCGGCAGGAGCACCGCCACCCGCGTTCGTCGGGCGATCCAGAAGCCGCGGACCGGAGTGCGCAGCCCGTCGATCTGCCGGGCCCGGGCGGAGAGCAGGTGCTCGATGGTTCCCAGGTCGTCCGGGGTGCCCAGCGGTGCGGCCAGGTGCCCGAGCGTCGCCCGCAGCTCTTCGCGGGTGCCGACCGGCAGCACGCTCTCGGCGCCGTTCTCATCGCTGTCCTCGATGCCGGCGACGGTGACGGTCACGGCGGTCCAGCCGGGGCTGCGCCACAGCAGCGGGCGCCGCAGCTCGAAGCGCTGGATGCGCCCTGCGGCGATGTTGTCGGTGCGGGTGTTGGCCAGCCCGCGTCGCATCCGCAGCCCGCGCTCGGTGATGCGGGAGACGAATCCCCACCCGGATTCGATGCGGCCGAAGACGTACTTCGGGATCGCGATCGCGGTGGGCACCAGGGCCACGAGGATCGCGAAGGACACGCCGTCCTGCCAGATCACCAGGCCGATCGCCGCCAGCACCCCGACGACGCCCACGACGATGCTGAGGACGAATCCCGGGTCGCGCAGCAGGGAATGGGCCAGGCGCCGGGTCGGGATCTGCGCGATCAGCTCCCCGTCGGTGACGTCATCATGGAGGAATCCCTCCAGCGAGTGTCCGGCCGGTCCCCCCGCACTTGCCCGCGAGTCGGCTGTTCCCGGGGCCTCGGGCAGGGCTCGCCGGTCCCCCGCCGGCGAGGCGGCCTCCGGGTCGCGATCCGTCTCCCGTGCCGGGGTGGCCGGGGCGTCGAGCGCGGCGACGTCGAGGATGCCGCGGCGGAGCTGCTCGGCGTCCGCGGAGCCGATGTACTCGATATCGAGGTAGGAGTCTCCACCGCCGGCGACCTCGACCCGCACCTTCGCCAGGCCCAGCAGACGGGCCAGCAGCGGCCTCTCGACCGAGACCGACTCGATGCGCGCACGGGGTGCATACTCCCGTGACCGGCTGATCATGCCCCGGTGCAGGGAGACCCCGGCCTCGTCCACCGCGTAGGTGGTGAACCACCAGCTGAACGCCGAGAGGACGATGGCGACCACCACGACCAGCACCAGCATCGCCAGCCCGATCAGAGCGCGCACCACGGTGAAGTCCTCGACCAGCCGGGCGATGTTCTGCGCGGTGAGCACGGCGATGACACCCACCACGATCTTCCAGCCGGTCACCAGCGGGGTGATGGGATGGGTGCGGCGGCGCGCGGCCGTGGCTCCGGGCTCGACGGCTGAACCCGGCGGGGACGGGGCGCCGTGATCGGGGGTGGTCACAGCGCCGCCATGGTCTCGATGCCACGAGCGGTCAGCAGGGCCCGCAGCCGCTCCGCCTCCGCCTTCGGCAGCCCCGGCAGGACGACGGTCGAGGCGCCGTTGGCCGTGCTCACCGTGAGCTTCGCGAGCCCGTAGCGACGGTCCACCGGGCCCTCGTCGATCTTCACCGACTGCACGCGTCCGTACGGGATGGTGTGGACGGAGCGGAACATGATCCCGCTGGCGATGGTGAGGTCCTCCTCGGCGTCCAGGTAGCCGATGGCCCGTACCCGGCGCGGGGTCAGCAGCAGGCTCTGGAGCAGGATCAGCAGCGGCAGCAGCCCCAGCGCGGCGATCCACCACATCCCGGTCAGCGCGGCCGCCGTGATCGCGCCGACGATCATCAGCACCCAGAGCACATAGCCGATGATGGCTGCCACGTAGCGGGCAGGGACCAGGGAGGCCGAGACGGGCCGCAGCGCGCTCGCTCCGAGCAGACCGTCGGAATCGTCGGACAGCACAGGGCTGGGCACCGCAGCGGCCGGTGCCGCATCCGGCACCATGTCCGGGACGGTCTGCGCTGCGGGATCAGGGGTCGAGCTCATGGGCACCATCGTGTCATCTCTGCCGGCGTCCGCACTCCGTGAGAAGTCGGCACCGGCACCGACGAAAGGCGGCGACCGGCGACCGTGCTCCGCCTCAGCTGCCTGCCTCTGCACCCTCCGTGGACCCCTCTCCGTCCTCGGGCGGCAGCTGACCCCAACGCTCGACGACCACGCCCAGCACGGCCAGCAGGATCCCGGCGAGGGCGGCCGCGGCGGTGGGCAGGATCCCCTGCCACAGATCGCCGGTGCCCGTCAGGAGCAGGAACAGCGCCTGCCCGACGAAGATCCCGCCGACCACGGCCCCGGTGTAGGCGCAGGCCCGGGCGAGCAGCACGGTGCGATAGGCGGTGGGCAGGTCGATCTGGTGACGCCGCGGGGCGAAGCTCGGGTGCTCACGGCGCTCGGCGCTCTCGAGCATGTAGCGCCGCAGCGGCAGTCCGGAGATCAGCAGCACGGCGCTGAGCACCAGCAGCACCACCGTGGTGAGCCAGCCGGCGATCGGCAGGGAGTGGCCGCGGGCGGCCAGAGTCTCCAGCATCTGTGCCCCGAACCCTGCACCGACCACCAGGATCAGTACCAGGACCGGCACGTTCAGGGGTCTCACGAGATCCCGTACCCCTCGATCTCGGGGCCGGGCCGCAGCCCCTCGCGGTCCTCGGCCGCGGCGAGCAGCGTGGTGATCGGGCCATGGCCCGGCAGCTCGGCCTCGGGGCGTGCGGCATGCCACGGGGCCAGGACGAAGGCGCGCAGGTGGGCTCGCGGATGCGGCACGGTGAGGGCCTCGTCCTCGCTGGTCCACTCACCGTAGGTGATCACGTCGACGTCGAGCGTCCGCGGACCCCAGTGCACCAGCCGTTCGCGGTGGGCGGCATGCTCCGCCCGATGCGCGGCCTCGAGGAGCGCGAAGGGGCCCAGGGTCGTGCTCACCCCGATCACGGAGTTCAGGAACCTGCCCTGCTCCGTCGGGCCGCCGACGGGGGCGGTCTCCAGCACCGGGCCGGTCCATTCCACCTCGATGCCGTCCGTGGCGGCCAGCAGTTCGAGCGCACCGTGGAGATGCTGGGCGCGGTCGCCGAGGTTGGTGCCGACGGCGAGCACCGCATCGACCGACGCCGCATCGCGCTGGATGCTCACGGTGACGTCGTCGACGGGCAGCCCGACCGGTGCGGCCGGCTTGTGGATCCGGATCCCGACCTGACGCACCAGCGGATGGCCGGTGTCGGTGAGGATCCGCTGGGCGATCCGCTCCGCGAGGGTCTCGACCAGCGCGTACGGACCGCCGGTGAGCTCCTCGTGGACGGCGTGGGCCACCTCGGCGTAGTTCACCGTGCGCGAGAGCGCATCGGTGCTGCCGGCAGGGGCGGTGGAGAGGTGCAGGGTGACGTCGGCGATGAACTGCTGGCCGAGCTGCGTCTCCGCCGCCAGCACCCCGTGATGGCCCCAGGCACGGATCCCGGTCACCTCGATGCGGTCCAGGCGCTGCGGACCGGCGGCAGGGCGTCCCGTCGCCGCGCTCATCGGCGGATGCTCCGGCGCAGCCTGTCGCCGACCCGCACCGCGGCGACGGAGGGTGCGACCTCGTGCACCCGCACCGCCCAGGCTCCGTGTTCGGCGCTGTAGGCGCTGATCGCGGCGGTCGCGAGGTCGCGGTCCACGCCGAGCGTGCCCACGAAGCGCTTGCGGGAGGCGCCGATGAGGATCGGCAGCCCATGGGAGGCGATCGCCTCCCAACCGGCCAGCACCTCCCAGTTCTGCTCCCCGGTCTTGGAGAACCCCAGGCCCGGATCCGTGACGAGGAACCGATCCTCGACCCCCGCCTCGCGCAGCGTCGCGAGGCGCTCGGCGAGCTCGGCGGCGCTGTCGCGCGCCACGTCCTCGTAGACCGCCAGCTCGTTCATCACGTCGCTGTGTCCGCGCCAGTGCATCGCGATGAACACCGGCGGGGTGCCCAGGCGGGTGCGGAGACGTGCCGCCTCGCTGCCCATGTCCACGTCCGCCCGCCCGGCGGAGACATCGTTGACGATCAGGGCGCCGGCCTCGACGCTCGCCGCGGCGACGGAGGCGCGCATGGTGTCGACACTGACCACGATGTCCTCGGCGGCCAAGGCGGAGACGACCGGCAGCACCCGGCGCAGCTCCTCGTCCTCGTCCACGCGCGGGGCACCGGGCCGGGTCGACTCCCCGCCGACGTCGACGATCATGGCCCCCTGTGCCACCAGGTGCCGGCCATGCGCGATCGCGGCGGGCGGGGCGTCATGCTCACCGCCGTCGGAGAAGGAGTCCGGGGTGACGTTCAGGACGCCCATCACCAGCGTGCCCTCGTCGCCCGGCCGGTCGGGCAGACCGGCGGGACGGCGCAGCGGACTGCTCACGGTGCTCATGACCCGTGGATGAGCGCCATGGCCTCGCCCCGGGTGCTCGGGTTCTCCCGCAGCATTCCGCGCACGGCGCTGGTGACCGTACGGGCACCGGCCGCGCGCACTCCGCGCATCGACATGCACATGTGCTCTGCCTCGATCACCACGATCGCCCCGCTCGCACCGAGCTCGTCCATCAGCGCGTCGGCGATCTGGAAGGTGAGCCGCTCCTGGATCTGCGGGCGCTGGGCGTAGATGTTCACCAGGCGCGCGAGCTTGCTGAGCCCGGTGACCACCCCGCCCCCGGGGATGTATCCGATGTGGGCGGTGCCGTGGAAGGGCAGGAGATGGTGCTCGCACATCGAGTAGAACGAGATGTCGCGCACCAGCACCAGCTCCTGGTGGTCGATGTCGAACGTCGTCGACAGCGGTGCGCTCGCATCCTGGTCGAGGCCCTGGAAGACCTCGCCGTACATGCGGGCCACCCGCGCCGGGGTGTCCTGCAGGCCGTCGCGGTCCGGGTCCTCGCCGATCGCGGAGAGGATCTCGCGGACCGCGGCTTCGATGCGGGGCTGGTCCACGGCCATCTCAGCGGCCCGTCCCATCGCCGGTGTCGTACCCGTATCCTCCACCGCCGGATCCCGGCTCACCACCGTGCGGGGCGCCGGGGATCTGCGGACCGTCGCCGCCCGGGTGGGGCAGCTCGGGCGGGTTCGGCTGCACCGGTTCGCCCGCGTCGTGCGACTCGGTCCCCGTCGCCGTGGTGGTGTTGCCGGCCGAAGGGGCGGCCAGCGCAGGGCGCTCCGCGCTCGAGGCCCACACCTCGCGCGGCGGCTGCTTCGTCACGTCGTGGAAGATCTCGGCGAGCTCGTGCTCGTTCAGGGTCTCCCGCTCCAGCAGCTCCTCGACCAGTCGATCCAGCACGTGCCGGTTCTCCACGATCACGGACCAGGCCTCGTCCAGTGCGGTGTCCAGCAGCTTCCGGACCTCCTGGTCGATGACACTCGCGGTCTCGGCGCTGAAGCGAGGCGCCTGCCCCTGCTGCATGCCGACGAACACCTCCTGCTCCCCCTCGAGCGCCACCTGACCGACGGTGCCGCTCATGCCCAGCTGCATCACCATGGTGCGCGCGATCTTGGTCGCGTTCTGCAGGTCCGAGCTGGGGCCGGTGGTGACGTCGTGGAAGATGCTCTCCTCCACCGCGTAGCCGCCCATCGCATAGGCGAGCCGGTCCAGCAGCTCGTTGCGGGACTGGTAGTTGCGGTCCTGGGTGGGCACCACCATCGTGTAGCCGCCGGCGCGGCCGCGCGGCAGGATCGTCACCTTGGTGACCGGCGCGGAGTTGTTCATCGCCGCGGCGACCAGGGCGTGCCCGCCCTCGTGGTAGGCGGTCATCTGGCGCTCGCGCTCGGTCATCACCTTCGAGTACCGCTGCGGGCCCATGGAGACGCGGTCGATGGCTTCGTCCAGGGCTCGGTTGTCGATGATCTGGTTGCCGGAGCGGGCGGTGAGCAGCGCCGCTTCGTTCAGCACATTGGCCAGGTCGGCGCCGGACATGCCGATGGTGCGCTTGGCGACGTGCTCGAGGTCGACGTCGTGCGCGAGCGGCTTGCCCTTGGAGTGCACGCCGAGGATGTGCAGGCGGCCCTTCATATCGGGGGCCTCGACGCCGATCTGGCGGTCGAAGCGGCCCGGGCGCAGCAGCGCCGGGTCCAGGATGTCCACGCGGTTGGTGGCGGCGATGAGGATGACGTTCTGGTTCTCATCGAACCCGTCCATCTCCACCAGCATCTGGTTCAGGGTCTGCTCGCGCTCGTCGTGCCCGCCGCCCATGCCGGCACCGCGGTGGCGGCCGACGGCGTCGATCTCGTCGATGAAGATGATCGCCGGGGCGTTCTCCTTCGCGGTGTTGAACAGGTCGCGCACGCGGCTCGCGCCGACGCCCACGAACATCTCCACGAAGTCGGAGCCGGAGATCGAGTAGAAGGGCACGTTCGCCTCACCGGCGACGGCCTTGGCCAGCAGGGTCTTGCCGGTGCCGGGCGGGCCGTAGAGCAGCACGCCCTTGGGGATCTTCGCACCGACGGCCTGGTAGCGGCCCGGGTCGACCAGGAACTGCTTGATCTCGTCCAGCTCCTCGACGGCCTCCTCGGCGCCGGCGACGTCCGCGAAGGTGACCTTCGGGGCCTCCTTGTTGAACAGCTTCGCCTTGGACTTGCCGAACTGCATCGCCTTGCCGCCGCCCTGGGCGTTCATGATCAGGAACCAGAACAGGCCGATGAAGAGCAGCAGCGGCAGGAAGGTCAGCAGGAGCGAGGACCACCAGGAGCTGCTGGCCATCTCGTCGGTGAAGCCCTTCTCGGGGGCCGCCTCCTCGACGGCGTCGACGATCGCCTCGCCGCGGGCCTCGACGTAGGAGAAGCGCACCTGGGTGCCCTTGTCCTCCTCGCCGTCGACGAAGTCCTCGGTGAGCACGAGGTCCACGCGCTGCTGGTTGCCGTCGATGATCTTCGCCTGCTCGACGGTGCCGCTCTTGAGCAGCTCGAGACCCTGCTGGGTGTCGATCTCCTCGTAGCCGTCACGTCCGAACAGGGAGAACATGGCCATCCCCAGCAGCAGGGCGATGATGATCCACAGGGCGAGCCCGGTGAACGGGCGGCGCTTCTTCTTGCTGGGGTTCTTGGCGGAATCTGCCACGGAATCAGTCCTCGTAGATGGAGCGTGAGAGCACGCCCACGTAGGGGAGGTTGCGGTAGTTCTCGGCGAAGTCGAGCCCGTAGCCGATCACGAACTCGTTCGGTATGTCGAAGCCGATGTATTTCACGTCGATGTCGACCCTCGCGGCGTCGGGCTTGCGCAGCAGGGCCGCGATCTCGACGCTCTTGGGGCCGCGGGAGCGGAGGTTGGACAGCAGCCACTTGAGGGTCAGGCCGGAGTCGATGATGTCCTCGACGATCAGCACGTTGCGACCGGTGATGTCCCCGGAGAGATCCTTGAGGATCCGCACGACGCCCGAGGACTTGGTGCCCGACCCGTAGGAGGAGACCGCCATCCAGTCCATCTCGACCTTGAGGTCGATCTGGCGTGCGAGGTCGGCCATCACCATCACCGCGCCCTTGAGGACGCCGACGAGGACCGGCGGCTCATCCGCGTAGTCCGCCGCGATCTGTCCTCCGAGCTCGGCGAGTCGCTCGCGGATCTGCTGCTCGTCCAGCAGCACGCGGTCGACATCGGGGTGGGGGTGCGTCTGGGGCACGCGGATCTCCTCCATGGAACGTGGTGGGGGTGCGCGAGCCGCGGGTCACGAATCGATGCGGCGCCACACCAACAGGCCGTCGCGGCGAGCGACCTCGATCCTACCCGGAACGGGCACGGCTGACTGACCGTGCCATGAGACCACCAGGGCGTCGATCGCCAGCACCTGGCGCCGGAGCAGGGACTTCGATGATCCTGCGCCCCCGCTCTGCGGCTTTGCGCGGTCAGCGGAACGTGAGGCGTCGCGCAGGATCCGGGTGCGCAGCGGGGCGGGCGCGGCCGACAGCGCGTGGACATCCAGCAGCAGCAGGTCCCGCTCCTCGCGCAGCTCGCCGCCGTCACGCCGCAGCGAGTCCAGCAGCGCGGTCGCCTCGGCGTCCAGGTGATCGGCGTCGGGGCCCACCAGGTCGGCGGTGCGGGCGAGGTTCTCGTCGAGATGCTCCCCGAGGAGCTCCCGCAGCAGGGGCAGGGCCCGATGTCGCACCCGGGAGCGCAGCAGCGTCTCGTCGGCGTTCATCGGGTCCTCCCACCACTGCAGGTCGTGCAGGCGGCAGATCTCCTCGGTGTCGGCCCGGCGCAGTGCGGTGCTCTCGTCCCGGCCGCTGCCCAGGAAGGGGCGCAGCAGGGCGCCGCGGGCGCGGGGGATCCCGGCCAGGGCCCGGGGACCGCCGCCGCGCGCCAACCCCATCAGCACCTGCTCGGCCTGGTCGTCGAGCGTGTGAGCCATCAGCAGCGCGAGCGCGCCCCGCTCCTCGCGCAGCGTCTCGAGCGCCTCGTGGCGGACCGTGCGGGCGGCATTCTCCAGCCCGCCGGGTGCCTGGACGTCGACCCCGACGCGCAGGATCCGCCCCTCTGCACCCAGCTGCTCCGCCTGGACCAGCGCCCGTTCCGCGACCTGGGCGGACCCCTCCTGCAGACCGTGGTCGACGATCGCCGCCTCGGTCTCCAGACCCATCCGTGCCCCGACCCAGACCGTGGTGGCCAGCAGCGCGAGGGAATCCGCTCCCCCGCTGAGCCCGACCAGGAGCCGCGGTGCTGTCCGGCCGACGGCGGTGTCGTCGGCGAGCAGCTCGAGCCGGGTGGTCAGCGCGGAGCGCACGGCAGTGCGGGCGCGGGCGATGACGGGAGGAGGACCGGCCATCAGTCCGCCTGCACCATCTCGACGGCGACCTCGTCGACCGCCGCGCGGGCGGCGAGCGCGTCGACCCCGTCGAAGCCGTGCACCACGATCGAGTACCCGACGGTCCGTCCGTCGGGCAGCACGGTGACGCCGGCAAGGGTGGCCGCGCCTCCGAGATAGCCGGTCTTGCCGCGCACGAGACCGCTCGCGTCCTCGGCCCCCTCCGCGTCGAAGCGGTCGGCCAGGGTGCCGGACAGGCCCGCGATGGGCACGTCGAAGAGGATCTGCTCGAGTGCGGGCGCTTCCCCGGAGGCCACGTCGGCCAGGACCGCCGAGAGCAGCGCCGGTGGCACCCGGTTCTGCCGGGAGAGTCCGGAGCCGTCGTGGATCTCGAGGGAGTCGACCACCTCCGACGCGACCCCGATCTCCTCTGCCAGCTCCTGGATCTCCGCTTCGACCGCGGCGGCGGCCCCGGCCGGGGTGGTCTCCTCGCCGCGGGAGAGGGCCACCAGGTGCGCGAGCAGTTCGGCGGTGGTGTTGTCGGAGATCAACAGGGTGTGGCGCACCAGCTCCGCGATCGTCTCGGAGCGGATCTCCGCCGTCGGCGCGTCCTCGGGGGCCCGCGCCCCGGTGACCTCACCGGTGACCGTGAGCCCCGCCTCGTCGAGCAGTTCGGCGAAGCGTTCGGCGGCATCCCGCGCCGGGGTGGCCGACTTCGGCCCGTACTGCTCGCCGTCGAGCCACCCCTCGTCCAGCGCGAGTGAGGCGGTGGGGGTCACCCAGCCACCGGCCTGACCGTTGTTCCCCCAGGCCGGGTTCGCTCCACCCTCCAGGTAGCCGGTATCCAGTGCGACCGAGACCTCGGTGGTGCCCTGCGCCGAGGCGAGCGCCACCGCCTCGGTGGCCAGCTCGCGCAGATCGTCCTCGCTGAGAGTCATGTCACCGCCGCCGACGAGGGTGATCACGCCGTCCTGGACGGCGGCGCGGGTGTGCAGGACCTCGTCCCCGCGGTACTGGCGCAGCACGGCGGCGGCAGTGAGCAGCTTCAAGGTCGAGGCGGGCACCAGGGCG
>JAKDNE010000097.1 GCA_030451965.1 Brachybacterium sp.
GCCGCGGGGGCGCGCGCCCCACGGGCGACGAACAGGGTGACGACCACGGCGCCGAACGTCGCCACCAGCAGCAGGGCGATGCCGGGTGCGTAGGTGCCGCTCTCGGCATGGATCGCGGCCATCACCAGCGGCGGCACGAAGCCGCCGAGCCCGCCGGCGGCGCCGACGAATCCGGTGACGGAGCCGACGACGGCCGGGTCGGACGTCTGGGCGACCAGTGCGAAGACCGCGCCGGAGCCGAGGCCCAGGCCCGCGGCCATCACGATGAAGGCGACGGTGCCGATCGGCATCAGGTCTGGTTGGAAGGTGAGGGCGAGGGCGGCCAGGCCGACTGCGATGTAGGAGACCAGCAGGGTGTTCGCGGCGCCCAGACGGTCCGAGAGGGTGCCGCCGAGGGGACGCATGATCACCGCGACGATCACGAAGCCGGCCATCCGGAACGACGCGTCGGCGGCATCGAGCCCGTACCAGTTCTGCAGCATCGTGGGCAGGAAGACGGAGAGGGCGACGTAGCCGCCGAAGGACAGGGCGTACAGGTAGCACGCCTGCCAGGTCACCTTGAGCTTCATCACGGCGACGGACTGCTCGATGATGTTCTTCCGCGAGGGCTTCCAGGTGGGGGCGTCGCGCATGAACAGCCAGCCCACCACGGCGTAGGCGACCAGGGCCAGCGCGGTGAGCACGAAGGGCGCGACGTCGCCGACCGCGTTCAGCAGCGGCACGGTGGTGAAGGCGCTGATCGCGGTGCCGCCCATGCCCACGCCATAGAGGCCGGTGGCCATGCCGCGCTTGGAGGGCGGGAACCACGAATTCACATACGGGACCCCGATCGCGAACGTGGTGCCGGCGATACCGAGGAAGAATCCTCCGAGGAGGAGGGTCGAGTACGTGTACTGACCGACGAATCCTAGGAAGATCACAGGAATGACGGTGATCAGGGAGACCAGCGGGAACATGAGATGCCCGCCGAAGCGATCGGTCAGAGCACCCATCACGATGCGGCCCAGGGAGCCCACCAGCACCGGGATCGCGACGATCAGGGAGGCGTCGGTGGCCAGCCCCCGCTCGACGTAGACAGGTCCGAGGGGGCTCAGCAGAGCCCACGCCCAGAAGTTCACACCGAACCCGATCGTGACCAGTGCAAGTGCCTTCCATGCGCCTGCCGGGATAGTGGTGGACGACGCAGTGCGGGCTGCGGGGGACGTGGTCATCGATGGTTCTCCACGTTCGAGGGCGAGTGCGCGTGCCGAGGACTGCCCGACGGCGCAGCGCGGGATGTCCCCGCACTGCTCAAGGGTCCTCGGCCTGGGAGCCCATCCTAGGGGACTTCGGTCCCGATTCCTCTGCGTTCAGAAGGACATGGACGCCCCACGGCAGAATTTACTGCAGATTCGCCCGGGAATCCTCACAAAACGAATTCAGCAATGCCGGCGTCACGATATTCATTCGTGATCGCGCCTCATTCTGGGGCGTCGAGCTCGAGGTCCACCATCAGCTCGGCGGCGATCGTCTCGAGCGCCTCGCGGACCCCGTTCTCATCCGTATCGGCCGGCAGGCGCACCTCGGCCTCGGCCTCGAACAGCATGCCGCCGCCCTCCGGTGCCTCTCGGGTCCAGCTGCGCAGCCCGTCGATCGTCGCTCCCTGGGAGCGCAGCGCCGAGGACACCTCGCGGACCATGCCGGTGCGGTCCTGGCCCAGCAGGTGCAGCCGAAGCGCGCTGTGCGCGGCCGCTTCGACGGGACCTCCGGCGACGGTCGCCTCGACGTCCAGCCCCACCTCGTCGGCCAGGGCGGGCAGCGCCCCCAGGAACGACTGCGCACGCTCGTCGGGCAGATCGACCTGCACGATCCCCGCGAACTTGCCGGCGAGCAGGGCGAGCTGGCTGTCGACCCAGTTCCCCCCGTGCTCGTCGACGGCGGCGGCGAGCGCGGCGACGAGACCCGGGCGGTCGTCTCCGATGGCGGTCAGCACGAAAGCAGTGGTCGGCGCGTGAGTCGTCATGACCTCAGGGTAGCGTCCGGGGCTGTCGGGGACCACGCCTCATCCCGAGCTCAGACCCCGGACTTGAACAGCCCGAAGGTGTAGGCGTCGTAGATCGCCTCCCAGGAGGCCTCGATGACGTTCGGCCCCACACCTACGGTCTGGAACTCCAGGCCACGCCCGGAGGTGCGCACAAGCACCCTGGTGGTGGCGTCGGTGCCGTGATGGGCGTCCAGGATCCGCACCTTGAAATCACGCAGCTCGAACTCGTCGACCTCGGGATGACGTCGGCGCAGAGCCGCGCGCAGCGCGCGGTCCAGGGCGTTGACCGGGCCGTTGCCCTCGGCGATCTCGACCCTGCGCTCGTGGGCTCTCTCGGTGCCCTCGTCGCCGTCGGCGAGGAGTTTGACCGTGGCCTCGGATTCCAAGGTGCCATCTCGGCCCAGCTGCGAGGTGGCCCTCCAGGACTCCACTGTCGAGTAGCTCGGGACCCGCCCGAGCTGATCGAGCAGGAGCAGCTCGAAGGAGGCGTCGGCCGCCTCGTAGGAGTAGCCGACCGCTTCGCGCTGCTTGACGACGGCCGCCAGACGCGAGAGCAGCTCGGGCTCACCGGTGAGGTCGAATCCGAGCTCGCGACCCTTGAGCTCGATGGAGGCCCGGCCTGCCATGTCGGAGATGATCATCCTCATGTCGTTGCCGACCAGCTGCGGATCAGTGTGCTGGTAAAGATCCGGGTCCACCCTGATCGCGCTGGCATGCAGGCCCGCCTTGTGCGCGAAGGCGCTCGCCCCGACGTACGGGGCGCGCGGGGTCACCGGCATGTTCACGATCTCGCCGATGGCGTGGGCGATCCGCGTGGTCTCGGCGAGGGTCTCGGCGGGGAGCAGGTCCATGTCCATCTTCAGCTGCAGGTTCGCGACCAGGGTGACCAGATCCGCGTTCCCGGTGCGCTCCCCGTAGCCGTTGATGCAGCCCTGGACGTGGGTGATCCCGGAGCGCACGGCGGCCATCGCGTTGGCCACCGCGCAGCCGGTGTCGTTGTGGGTGTGGGCGCCGAGCCGGGCGTCGCCCGCTCCTGCCGCGCCGAGGCGGCCGCGCAGGTCCTCGATGATCTCGGTGACCTGGTGCGGAAGCATCCCGCCGTTGGTATCGCACAGGACCAGCACCCCGGCGCCGGCCTCGTGCGCGGCCACCAGCACGGAGGTGGTGTACGCGGCGTCGTGGAGGTAGCCGTCGAAGAAGTGCTCGGCATCGACGAACACCTCACGGCCGTGCCCCACCAGGTGCTCCACGGTGTCCCGCACCATGGCGAGGTTCTCCTCGGCGCTGGTGCGCAGCGCTCCGGTGACATGGCGCAGATCGGATTTCGCGACCAGGGTGACCGCCGGGGCGCCGGAGTCGATGAGCGCCGCGACCTGCGGATCCTCCGCGACGGCGATCCCCGCCTTCCGGGTCGCCCCGAAGGCCGCGAGCCGGGCATGGCGCAGCTCGAGCTCCCCCGCCGCACGGGCGAAGAACTCGGTATCGCGCGGGACCGCACCGGGCCACCCGCCCTCGATGTAGGTCACGCCGAGATCGTCGAGGTGGCGGGCGACGGCGAGCTTATCGGCGACGGAGAGGGTGAGCCCCTCCTGCTGGGAGCCGTCGCGCAGCGTGGTGTCGTAGAGATGGAATTCAGAGATCGGAGCGATCGGGGCGGTCGGCATCGAGAAGGTCGTCATCGGGTCAGACCAGTCGGGTCAGCCAGCCGTGACGGTCCGGGATCCGGCCGTACTGGATATCGGTGAGCTCCTTGCGCAGGGCGAGCGTGACGTCGCCGGAGCCGCCCTCCCCCACCGTCCAGGAACCACCGCGGGCACGCAGCTCGCCGATGGGGTTGATGACCGCAGCCGTACCGGCGGCGAACATCTCGGTGATCTCCCCGCGGTCGACCTGCCCCAGCACCTCGCTCATCACCAGCTGCTGCTCGACGACCTCGAGCCCGCGGTCGGCGGCCAGGCGGAGGATCGACTCCCGGGTGACTCCCTCGAGGATCGAGCCGGTCAGCGAGGGGGTCAGCAGGCGGCCGTCGGCGGTGACGGCGAAGACGTTCATGCCCGAGAGCTCATCGATGCTGGAATGGGTCTCGGAGTCCAGGAACATGACCTCGTCAGCCCCGTTCTCGGCGGCCTCCCGCTTCGCCAGCAGCGAGGAGGCATAGTTTCCGCCGCACTTGGCGGCGCCGGTGCCCCCGGCCCCAGCGCGCGCGTACTCGTCGGAGATCCACACCACGAGCGGTTGCACGCCACGGGGGAAATAGGGGCCTGCGGGCGAGGCGATCACGTAATAGTCCACGCAGTGGGAGGCCCGCACCCCGAGGAACTCCTCGCTGGCGAACATGAAGGGACGGAGGTACAGCGACTCCTCACTGGTGGCCTCTGGAACCCACGGCTCATCGGCCGCAGTGATCGCTGTGAGCGAGGTCAGGAAGTCACGGGCCGGCAGCTCGGGGAGAGCGAGGCGGCGGGCGGAGCGCTGCATGCGCTCGGCGTTGCGGTCGGGACGGAAGGTCCACACCGAGCCGTCAGCGTGGCGGTAGGCCTTCAGCCCCTCGAAGATCTCCTGCCCGTAGTGCAGGACCGCCGCCGCCGGCGAGAGCTCCACAGGACCGAAGGGCACGATCTCCGCCCCACCCCAGCCGTCCTCGATGGTCCAGCGGGCATGGACCATGAAATCGGTGTAGTACTCGCCGAAGCCGGGGGCGGCCAGGATCCGGGCGCGCTCGTCGTCGCCGACACGTCGAGTGGTGCTGGTCTGGGTGAAATCGAGCGCGCTCACGGGGATCTCCTCAAATCGGGGGCAGGGTCAGTCTGACAGGACCGGACGGTCAGCGTCCGGCGATCGCAGCTACCAGCGCATCACCGATCTGGGTGGTCCCGCGGGCGCTGAGCTCCTCGGAGCCGGCGCGGGCGGCGAGGTCGTTCTCGACCGCGGCACGGACCGCTGCGGCCGGCTCGAGGTGGCCCAGGTGGTCCAGCAGCAGCGCGACCGAGAGCACGGTGGCGGTGGGATCGGCGAGGTTCTTCCCGGCGATGTCGGGAGCGGAGCCGTGGACCGGCTCGAACATCGAGGGGAAGGCGCCGGTGGGGTTGATGTTGCCGCTCGCGGCGAGGCCGATGCCACCGCCCACCGCGCCGGCGAGGTCGGTGACGATGTCGCCGAAGAGGTTGTCGGTGACGATCACATCGAAGCGAGAGGGGTCCTGGACCAGGTAGATCATCATCGCGTCGACGTGGGCGTAGTCCACCTCGACCTCCGGGTGCTCAGCGCCGACCTGCTCGACGATGCGGCGGTAGAGGTGCCCGGCATGGACCAGCACGTTGTGCTTGTGGACCAGGGTGAGCTTCTTGCGGCGACGCTCAGCCTGCTCGAAGGCATAGCGGACCACCCGCTCGACGCCGACGGCGGTGTTGAGGGAGACCTCGGTGGCGACCTCGAGCTCGGTACCGGTGCGCAACGAGCCGCCGTTGCCGACGTACGGCCCCTCCGTACCCTCGCGGACCACCACGAAGTCCATCTCCCCCGGGTTCATCAGCGGCGAGGTGACGCCCGGGAACAGCCGAGTGGGGCGCAGGTTCACGAAGTGGTCGAAGGCGAAGCGGAGCTTCAGCAGCAATCCCCGCTCGAGCACCCCCGAGGGCACGCCCGGATCACCGACCGCCCCCAGCAGGATCGCGTCGTGCTCGGCCAGGGACGCCATGTCCTCCTCGGTGAGCGTCTCCCCGGTGCGGTGCCAGCGGCCCGCGCCGAGATCGAAGTCGGTGGTCCCGACGGTGACGCCGACCGGCTCGAGCGCGGCCCTCAGCGCGCGCAGACCCTGGGGCACGACCTCCTTGCCGATGCCGTCGCCCTCGATGACGGCCAGGTGCAGAGTGTTCGACTCAGCAGAGTTCGGAGCGACAGCGCTGGGGGTGGGGGTGCTCATGGGTGTTCCTCCTCGACGAGATGCAGGACGGGGATCAGTAGACGAGGTCGACGGCGTGGATGGAGCGCGCATTGATCGCGGCGCCGAGCTCCTCGGCGAACTCGCGGTCGACGGACTCATCGAGGTCCAGGACGACCAGCGCCTCGGCACCGCGGGCGCTGCCGGCGCGGGAGACCTGCATGCCGGCGATGTTGACCCCGGCCTCGCCGAGCCGGAGCCCGTAGGTGCCGATCAGGCCCGGACCGTCCTCGTAGCGGATGATCAGCAGGTGGTCGCTCAGCGGCACGTCCAGCGCATGCCCGAAGACCTCGGTGAGCTTGTGCTCCTGGTCCACGCCGCTGAGGGTGCCGGAGACCGTGACGACCTCGCCGTTGCGCAGGCTGCCGCGCAGGCTGACGACGTTGCGGAAGCGCTCGGAGGACTCGTCGGTGACCAGCTGCACGGTGATGCCGCGCTCTTCGGCGAGGACGGGCGCATTGACGTAGCTGACCTGCTCGGTGACCACCGAGCGGAACACACCACGCAGCGCGGAGAGCTTGAGCGCGGTGACATCGCGGGAGGCGATCTCGCCGTGCACCTCGATGTCCAGCACCTCAGGCAGCTCGCCCGCCAGCGTCGTGAACAGCTGGCCGAGCCGGTCCGCGAGCGCCACGCCGGGACGGACCAGATCGTCGATCGCTCCGCCGGCGACGTTCACCGCATCGGGCACGAGCTCACCGGCCAGTGCCAGACGCACGGACTTCGCGACCGCGACGCCGGCCTTCTCCTGCGCCTCGGCGGTGGAGGCACCCAGGTGCGGGGTGAGGGTGACATTGTCGAGCTCGAGCAGCGCCTTCGCGGTCTCGGAGGCGGCCGGCGGCTCGGAGGAGTACACATCCAGCGCGGCCGCAGCGATCTGGCCGGTGGTGAGCGCCTCGTGGAGCGCCAGCTCGTCGATCAGGCCGCCGCGGGCGGCGTTGACCACGTGGAGGGACTGCTTGGCCAGCGCGAACTGCTCGGCACCGATCAGCCCGGTGGTCTCGGGGGTCTTGGGCATGTGCACCGTGACCACATCGGATTCACGCATCAGCTCATCGAGCTCGACCACGCGGGCATTGAGCTCAGCGGCACGGGCGTGGTGGACGTAGGGATCGTAGGCGAGCAGCTCGACACCGAACGGCGCCAGGCGCTCGGCGACCAGCTGGCCGATGCGGCCGAAGCCCACCACGCCGACGGTCTTGCCCAGCAGCTCGACGCCGGCGAACTGCTTGCGCTCCCACTTCCCGGCCTTCACCGAGGCATCAGCACGACCGAGGTTGCGCAGCGAGGCCAGGATCAGCGCGACCGCGAGCTCGGCGGCCGAGGTGATGTTCGAGGTCGGGGCGTTGATGACCATGACACCCGCGGTGGTGGCGGCGGGCACGTCCACGTTGTCCAGTCCCACGCCCGCGCGGGCGACGACCTTCAGCCGCTGGGCAGCGGCGTAGACCTCGGCGTCGACCTGGGTCGCGGAGCGGACCAGGAGCGCGTCGGCATCCCTCACCGCCTCCAGGAGCGCGCCACGGTCGGTGCCGTCCACGCTCCTGACCTCGATCTCGGACCCCAGGACCTCGACGGTCGCGGGCGACAGCTCTTCGGCGATGAGCACGACAGGACGCGTCACAGGAACTCCTCCAGTACGGATGATTGTCGTCGCACGCATCCTCGGGGGCGACGGGTACGGGGACAGCCTAAACCGCTGTCCGCCATACGGTCAGCACAGTCAGGATGCGAGACACCGATCGGTCCACGACAACGGCGGGTGCACCTGGAGGAGGTGCACCCGCCGTTGCGGAGAAGGACGAGCGATCAGCGCGCAGCGCTGCCCTCGACGTAGTCCGAGTCGATCGCCTGGGCGCTCCAGGAGAACATCTTGCGCAGATCCCGGCCGACCACCTCGATCTGATGCTTCGCCTCGGTCTCGCGAAGCTCCTTGAACTCGGGGGCGCCGGCGTCCTGATCGTCGATGAAGCGCTTGGCGAAGGCACCGCTCCGGATGTCCGCGAGGACCTCCTTCATGGCCTTCTTGGTGTCGGCGTTCACGACCCGCGGGCCGGAGACGTAGTCGCCGTACTCGGCGGTGTCGGAGATCGACCAGCGCTGCTTGGCGATGCCGCCCTCGAACATGAGATCGACGATCAGCTTGAGCTCGTGGAGCACCTCGAAATAGGCGATCTCTGGCTGGTAGCCCGCCTCGGCGAGGGTCTCGAAGCCGGCCTGGACCAGGTGGCTCATGCCGCCGCAGAGCACGGCCTGCTCACCGAACAGGTCGGTCTCGGTCTCCTCGGTGAAGGTGGTCTTGATGACTCCGGCGCGGGTGCCGCCGATGCCCTTGGCGTAGGAGAGCGCCAGGTCCCAGGCGGAGCCGCTGGCATCCTGCTCGACCGCGACGATGTCCGGGATGCCGCGGCCGGCGACGTACTCGCGGCGCACGGTGTGGCCAGGAGCCTTCGGAGCGATCAGCAGCACGTCCACGCCCGCGGGGACCTCGATGTAGCCGAAGCGGATGTTGAAGCCGTGGGCGAAGGCGAGCGCCTTGCCCTCGCCCAGATGCGGCTGGATGGACTCGGCGTAGACCTTCCGCTGGTCCTGGTCGGGGGTGAGGATCATGATGAGGTCCGCCCACTCGGCGACCTCGGCCACAGTGCCGACGACCAGACCCTCCTCCTGGGCCTTGGCGGCGGACTTCGAGCCCTCCCGCAGACCGACCCGGACCTCGACGCCGCTGTCGCGCAGGTTCAGCGCGTGGGCGTGGCCCTGGGAGCCGAAGCCGACGACGGCGACCTTCTTGCCCTGGATGATGGACAGGTCGGCATTGTCGTCGTAGAAGATCTCAGCCACGATGTGCTCCTTCGTTGTGGGGTGCGGGCGACAGGGCGATCCTATCCCCGAGTGTCTTACGTTGTGAGAGGCCGTCTCGGCTGGGGAGATTCAGCCCAGCAGGCTGCGGTCGGTGATCGCGCGTCCACCCCGGCCGATGGCGACCTCGCCGGACTTCACGATCTCGCGGATGCCGAAGGACTCGAGCATCCCCAGCAGGGCGGAGAGCTTGTCCTGGGTGCCGGTGGCCTCGACGGTCACCGAATCGGCGGCCGCATCGACGACCTTGGCCCGGAACATCTGCACGATCTCCAGCACCGAGGTCCGCGTCGCGTTGTCGGCGGTGACCTTGATGAGGATGAGCTCGCGCTGCACGGTCGAGCGCGCATCGAGCTGCACGATCTTGAGCACGTTGACGAGCTTGTTGAGCTGCTTGGTGATCTGCTCGAGCCGGTGCTGCTCGACGTCGACGACCACCGTGATGCGGGAGATCTCCGGGTGCTCGGTCGGCCCGACCGCGAGCGAGGCGATGTTGTACCCGCGGCGGGAGAACAGCGCGGTGACGCGGGTGAGCGCGCCGGGCTTGTTCTCCACCAGGACCGAGAGGGTCTGGCTGCCGGGGGTCATCACGTAGTCCGTGGTGCTCGCCGCCGACTCGTTCTGTGTCGTGTTCTGGTTCGTCGGATTCGTGATCATGATCAGATGTCTCTCTCCCACTCGGGGCTCATGCCCTGCGCGATCTGGATCTCGTCGTTGGAGACGCCGGACGGCACCATCGGCCAGACCATCGCGTCGGCACTGACGGTGAAGTCCACGACCACGGGGCGGTCGTTGATCTCCATCGCCTGGGCGATGGTGGCGTCGATGTCCTCGTCGCGCTCACAGCGCAGTCCGGCGCAGCCATAGGCATCGGCCAGCTTGACGAAGTCCGGGACGCGCTGGGAGCCGTGCCCGGTGTTCAGCTCGGTGTTGGAGTAGCGCTGGTCATAGAACAGGTTCTGCCACTGGCGCACCATGCCGAGGCTGGAGTTGTTGATGA
>JAKDNE010000477.1 GCA_030451965.1 Brachybacterium sp.
CCGATCGGCCCTACGGCAGCGCCGGGAACCTCAACCGCTACCTCGGCCAGCGCGGACCGACCCCCTCGCGCTCGGCCCAGAACTTCCATCGCACCCGCATCCCCGTGGAGGAGCAGCAGTGACCGCACCGACCAGCCCGTCGACCGTCGCGGCGGCCCGTACCAGCCACCGGCTCCAGCTGCCGCGGGACACCGATCCCGCCGCTGTGCTGATGATGGTGCGCAATCTGCGGCCGGAGGCGGTCCAGGGCGCGGACGGGGCGATCGAGCGCGGGGACGGGCTGCGACTGCTGCCGGACGGCTCGCCGCGCGGCGTCGGGCGCTGGACCCTGGAGGCCCCGCGGAGCCGGGAGGATCCGCTGCCGGAGGGGATGGGTGACTCCCACGGCTACGGGCGCGCCTTCCCCGAGGGGATCCCCTTCGGCCCTGAGCGAGCGGGTCTGGACCTCGCCTGGTCGCTGGGGCGTCGGCTCTACGGCGCCGTGGTGACGGACAGCGGTGCGCGCCTCGAGCCGAACCCCTTCCACATCCGGGATCTGACGGTGGTCAGCCCGCATGCGCTGGCCCCGGAGTCGCTCGCCGAGCTGCTGGGCCCGCTCGAGCCGGAGGCGGAGCTCGACGAGGTCCCCGAGGACACGCCGCGCACCGGGTACAGCGCCTCGATCCCGTTGCCGGAGGGAGAGGAGATCTCGTTGCGGGTGGGCCGCAGCTCCCGTCCCGCGGCGCTGCAGGCCGTCGGCTGGCTCGAGGACGCGGTCGACTACGAGCTGGTGCACCTCATCGCCGACCCCGAGGAGGACGCGATCGAGGCGCCGGAGCCGGAGACCGCGGAGCGCTGGCAGCTGGTCTATCGGCGGATCGGGATGATCGCCGGACTGCTCTCGGAGACCGTCGGCGGCTATGTCGTGGATCTCGAGGGCTTCCTGGTCGATCCGGCCGACCTCCTCTGAGCGGGCGCACCCGGCAGCTCTCCGCCGCCGGGCGCCCGCCCGGCAGCCCTCAGGCGCCGACCGACGCCCGTCCGGCCGCACCGAGCCGGATCGGCAGGAAGGCGATCAGCCCGATCGCGATCACCAGCACGATCCCGAGGATCCCGGTGCGGGTGTCGCCCGCGATCGCGACGGTCGCGGCGAAGGCGGCGGTGCCCAAGAAGCCCAGCGCCCGCCCGGTCGTGGCGTAGAGGCCGAAGTTCTCGGTCTCCCGGCCCGGCTCCGACAGCCGGGTGAGCAGGTTCCGCGAGGCGGACTGCACGGGGCCGACGAACAGGCATATCGACAGGCCGGCGATCCAGAACACCAGGGTCGAGCCGAGCAGCAGCACCACCAGACCGAGCACGATGATCCCGGCGCAGCCGATGATGATCACGAGGCGGGGGCCGAAGCGGTCGTCGACCTTGCCGCCGAGGAACACCCCGAACCCGGCGACCAGGTTCGCGGCGATGCCGAAGATGATGATCTGGACGGTGGAGAAGCCGTACGCGTTGGCGGCCAGCACCCCGGCGATGGAGAAGACCGCCCCCAGCCCGTCGCGATAGATCGCCGACGCCACCAGGTACTGCAGCATGATCGGTTCCTCGCGGAAGGCGCGGATCACGCGCCGCACGATGAGCGCGTAGCCCTGCCAGGGGGTCCATCGCTCCCCGGGGGCGGTGGCGGCGTGCTTCGGCGCCTTCAGCATCAGCGGCATCGTGCCGACCAGGATCCACAGCGCCACGAACAGCGGGATCGCCCGGTAGTTCCACCCGGACTCCGCGGTGATGCCGAGCAGCCCGGTGCCGGGCATCACGAACAGCACCAGCACC
>JAKDNE010000098.1 GCA_030451965.1 Brachybacterium sp.
CCAGGTCGGGGTGACCGGGCCGGGGTGACCGGGCTGGGGCATGGTCGGGTACTGGCGTCACCGCGACAGGTACGGCGATATCGGCATACCCATCGCCCTGGAGCCAGTTCCCGACCAGGCCCTCGGGAAGAGCCGCTCGACTCCACGGTCGCGGAGGGCGGCGTGACCACTGCGCCGCGAGCGAAAGGGGCCCCGCGCGAACCTCCCGGCACAGTACAGTTTTCAAGGAAACCGGGGCGCTGCCGCCGGTACCGATCCAGCACGGAGGAGCACGATGAACCAGGCACCCGTCCCGACGGACGATTCGACGACGCCGCTGATCACCGTCGACGTGTGGACGGACGTGGTGTGCCCCTGGTGCTACATCGGCGAGTCCCGGCTGCACGACGCTATCGAGGCGGAGGGACTCGGCGGCCAGGTCCGCATCCGCGCCCACTCCTTCGAGCTCGCTCCCACCTCCCCGCTCCACTCCGACAAGGACAACATCGCGCATATGGTCGAGGCCCAGGGGATGCCCGAGGCTGAGGTGCGGAAGATGGAGGAAAAGATCCAGGAGACGGTACGGGAGACGGGCCGCGAGTACGTCACCGAACGCCCGGTGGCGAACACCCGTGCCCTGCATCGGGTGATGCAGGCGCTCGGCGAAGCCCGCGGGATCGACGTCGCCACCGCCTTCTTCATGGAGCTCCAGCGTGGCTACTTCACCGGCACCGTGAACCCCTTCGAGATCGAGGCCGTCATCACCCGTGCGGTCGAGGCCGGCCTGGACGAGCAGATCGCTCGAGCCGCCCATGCGGGGCAGACGCACGACGAGCAGGTCGAGGCCGAGGTGCGCGACGCCGCCTCCATGGGAGCGCGAGGCGTGCCGTTCTTCCTGTTCAACGACAAGTACACGGCCCCCGGCGCGCTGCCGACGGATGCCTTCCGTCAGGCGCTGCGCCAGATCGCCGACGAGGCGCAGGGCGAGCGGAGCCAGGCATGAGCACGCCGGCGCAGGGCCGGAGCGCGGCGGCACGGGACGACGCCGCAGTGCACGACGCGGCCGCCGGATCGCACACCGGATCCACCGCGCAGCACGGTGATGACGCCGCTCCCCTGACCTCCCTCACCTCGCTGCTCGGCGACTCCGTCGAGGGCGGCGCGACCTGCGCGGCGGACGGCACCTGCGACTGACGCCGCCGCTCGCGCCGAGATCGCAGTGCACGACGACCCCCCGACATAGGAGATGCATTCCAGCGAGCCCGGGTGCACCAGCACGGTGCTCACCGGCTCGTCCCCTCCGACTGCCGGTCAGCGTGCCAGCTGCTGCGCCCGGGCGATGAGCGCGGCGCGGGACTCCGCCGCGGAGGCGACGTCCCGGATCACCCCGGCCATCGCGATCGCGGCGTCGTCCATCAGCCGGTAGCCCTCCGCGGAGTCGGCGTGCGCGGCGAACTCGCGGGTGTGCAGAGAGCCGCCGGCACCGGTGATGCCGACGAAGGGGTGCAGCGAGGGCACCCGTCGGGACAGGTTGCCCATGTCCGTCGAGGCCGACGTGATGCCGAGCGATCCGTTCAGGGGCCGGCCGCGCCGACGCATCGCCGCATTCCAGGCGGCGCCGAGCACCTCGTCCTGGAGCAGCGGCTCGTAGACGGGCTCGCTGGTCGTGATCTCGAGGGTGGTGCCGGTGGCGAGCGCCGCGCCCTCGAAGCAGGCGGTCAGCTGGCTGCGCAGCTCCTCGAACTCCGGCATGGTCAGTGCGCGGCATTCGAAGTCGATCACCGCGGTCTCGGGGACGATATTGGTGACTCCGGACTGCTGGGGCACCAGCGCGAGGCGCTGGCCGTCCCTGATCCGCTGGCGCAGCAGGCCGGCGGCCACCTGGGAGATCACGGCAGCATCGTTGGCGTTGATCCCGTCGGACGGATTGGCGGCGGCATGGGCGCCGCGGCCGGTGAAGGTGGCGCGCCAGCGGCCGACGGCCTGGCTGGTGGAGCCGAGCACGTCGTAGGTGTCGGTGTGCGGGGTGGGGTGGCTCATCAGCGACAGGTGCACGCCGTCGAAGACGCCGCGGTCGATGAGCAGCTGCTTGCCGGCGCCGTGCTCCTCCGCGGGGGTGCCGATGACCTGGAGCGTCGCATCGAGGTCGGCGAGCTGCTCGGCGAGCGCCAGTGCCGCGCCGAGCGAGGCGCCGGCGATGAGGTTGTGCCCGCAGCCGTGGCCGATACCGGGAAGCGCGTCGTACTCGACGCACAGCGAGGCGACCAGGGAGCCGGTGCCGAGGGTGGCGCGGAAGGCGGTCGGCAGCTCGGCGATGCCGCGCTCGACGGTGAAGCCGGCGCTCTCCAGCAGATCGGCGCAGCGGTCGTGGGCGCGCTGCTCCTGAAAGGCGGTCTCGGGGTCGGCGTGGATCGCGCGGGCCAGGGCGTGCACCTCCTCGCGGTGGGAGGCGTAGGCGGCGAGGAGGGCGGCGTCATCGATCACGGCATGATCCTGCCATGGTGCCCCGCGGGGGTGCTCCCACCCGCACAGCCACCCCCGCGCAGCCGCGAGCGCGCAGCAGTGGGCGCGGGACCGTTCAGTCGCCGGAGCGCAGCAGCGGCGGCATCAGCGAGGTGCCGCCCGCGGCGCGATACAGGCGGGCGGGACGACCGCCGGTGGGGGCGGCGTGCCGGTCCAGCTCCTCCAGGAAGCCCTCGGTGCGGGTGGCCTTGCGGTGGAAGTTGCCCGCGTCCAGGGTGGTGCCCCACACGCTCTCGTAGACCCCGCGCAGCTGGGAGATGGTGAACTCCTCGGGCAGGAACGTCGCGGCGAGGGTGGTGTACTCGAGCTTGCTGCGGGCGCGTTCGACGGCGCAGTCCAGCACGGTGGCGTGATCGAAGGCGAGCTTCACCTCGGCGAGCTCCTCGAGCGCCCACCAGCGGGCATCGGCCACGTCCTCGCCGCGGCGCGGGTCGGGGAGGTCCGCGCCGAGTGCCATGAAGGCCACCGAGACCACGTGGCCGCGCGGGTCGCGCCCGGGGGTGCCGAAGGTCCGCACCTGCTCGAGGTGGACGGCGCCGCTGCCCAGCGAGGCCTCGTCGGCGAGCACTCGGTAGGCGGCCCCGTCGAGGTCCTCCCCGAGCTGGACGAAACCGCCGGGCAGCGCCCAGGCACCGCGATGGGGCTCGTCGTCGCGCTGGATCAGCAGCACGTTCAGGGCACCGTCCCGGAGGGTCAGGACGGTGAGGTCGACAGCGACGTGGATCTCTGATGAGGAGGTGGCCATGTGTCCAGAGTAGGCACAGTTCTGGTCATCGTGACTCCATCTGCAAGGCGACTCACAGGTATCCGAGGGCCGCGCATCCGACTCTCGAGGGCTGAGTCTCCGCCAGATCCGCTGCGCTTCTACCCCTCGCACGCTCGCAGCATGTCGCTCAGTCCTCGAGCCAGCGGCCCCACTTCTCCGGGCGGTGCTCCGCCTCGACGATGCGCACGGTCCCGGAGGTGGAGCGCATGACGATGGACTCCGTGAAGATGCGGTGGCGCTGGTAGCGCACGCCCTTCAGCAGGTCCCCGTCGGTGATGCCGGTGGCCGCGAAGTAGCAGTTGTCGGAGGTCACGAGGTCGTCCGTGGCCAGCACCTGGTCGAGGTCGTGCCCGGCATCCAGGGCCTTCTGCTTCTCGGCGTCGTCGGTCGGGGCGAGCCGACCCTGGATCATGCCGCCCGTGGCCTTGACCGCGCAGGCGGCGATGATGCCCTCCGGGGTGCCCCCGGTGCCCAGCAGCATGTCGACGCCGGCGCCGCGCGCAGCCGCGATCGCACCGGCCACGTCGCCGTCCATGATGAACTTCACCCGGGCCCCGGCCTCGCGGATCTCCCGGACCAGCGGCTCGTGGCGCGGACGCTCGAGCACGCACACCGTGACCTGATTGACCGGCTTGCCCAGCGCCTTGGCCACGAGCTTGATGTTCTGCTCCACCGGGAGTCGCAGGTCGACGTACTCGGCCGCTTCGGGACCCACCACCATCTTCTCCATGTAGAACACGGCGGAGGGGTCGTACATGCCCCCCTTCTCCGTGACCGCGAGGACGGCCAGGGCGTTGTTGTACCCGAGCGCGGTGAGGCGGGTGCCGTCGATCGGGTCCACCGCGACATCGACGTCGGGACCGCTGCCGTCACCCACGGACTCGCCGTTGAACAGCATCGGGGCTTCATCCTTCTCACCCTCACCGATCACGACGGTGCCGTCCATGCGGACGGTGTCCATGAAGGAGCGCATCGCGTCGACCGCGGCGCCATCGGCCCGGTTCTTGTCGCCGGCGCCCACCCAGCGGCCGCCGGCGATCGCGGCGGCCTCGGTGACGCGGACCAGCTCGAGGGCGAGGTTACGGTCGGGGGCGGTGGTGGCAGGGGTGGTCATAGGGGCTCCCTCGTTGCGCGGACATGGGCGGAGTCGGAGACCGGGACCTGCCGAATCGACAGGCCGATCATTGCCTGACGTGCATCTCCGACTGTACCTGGCCGCACGCCCGCCCCGGTGCGGGAAAGGGGCGGGGCCGTCGCCCGGACGAGGTCAGGCCGTGACCGAGGTCCGCTCACCGGCCACGTGGCTGCGCTCGGTGACCGCTGCACGCAGTGCGACGAAGAGGGCGACCAGGCCGACGGTGAGCACGATGTGTCCCAGCCCTGCGATGCCGGGGATCGCGGCCGAGGTGGTGGTCGGGCCCTGCCCGTCCAGGGTGAGGACACCACGCACGGCCTGCATCACCACGGTGACCAGCAGGCCGATGTTAAAGGTCCAGTAGAAGACGGTGAAGGAGCGGCGCCCGCTGAGGGAGAGGACCGCATCCAGGGCGAGCACGATGAGGAACACCAGCATCCCCAGCGCCAGGAAGTGCGTATGGAGGGTGCTGAGCTGGGAGTCGACGCCGAGAGTGCCGGTGGCCTTGGCGTACTCGCGGTAGAAGAGTCCCGAGATGAGGCCGAGGACCATATAGGCGAAGGCGGTGCGAAGAAGTCTGTTCATGCCTTCAAGCGTAGGAATCGCGGCCGGCCAGGTGATCCCCCGAAAGGTTGATCCGGGTTCGTCCGTCGCGGTCGCTCGGTGCCTGGCGCGGACCCGCACCGCTAGCCGGTCGCCTCGCGGAGCACTCGGGCCTGGCTGCGCAGGTGCCACGTCCAGAACCCCAGGCCGGCCAGGCCGAAGCAGAGCGCGGTGAGTGCGAAGCTCACCAACGAGCCGCTGACCAGCGGCGCGATCACCCCGGCCAGCAGAGCGTTGAGGACCAGCGCGAAGAAGGTGCCCAGCGACGCCGCGGCTCCGCGCTGGCGCGGGAACAGATCCAGCACCTCGAGCTGGATGGGGGCGAACACCAGCGCGACGGTGAAGGCGATGAGGACCGGCCCGATCATCGCCGGGAGCAGGGCGAGGGACAGCTCCCCGGGAGGCCCCGGCATGAACGAGACCAGCAGCAGGTTCGCTGCGGTCGAGGCGACGATGCCGAAGAACCCGATGGTGATCAGCCGGCTGCGCGGCATCCTCTCCGCGACGCGGCCCACCACCCAGGACCCGCTCATCAGGCCTGCGATCAGCGGCACGAACAGGACCCAGAAGTCCTGCTCCCCCAGCCCCAGCAGCTGCACCACGAAGATCGAGGCGCCGGCGATGAACAGGAACTGGGCGGCGAAGCCGAAGGCGGTGGCGGAGGCGATCCGCAGCATCACCGGGGACCGTCCCACATGCACCAGCGAGCCCAGCAGTGAGCGGATCCGCAGCGGGGTGCGGTCCTCGGGCGGCAGGGTCTCCGGCAGCTTCATGGTCAGCACCAGCACCACCGTGCCGTAGAGCCCCACGCCCGCGAACGCCCAGCGCCAGTCCCCCAGCAGCAGCAACCAGCCGCCGACGATCGGGGCGATCGCCGGGGCCACGGCGAAGATCATCATCACCCGAGCCATCAGGCGCTGCGCCTCGGCACCGTCGAACAGGTCGCGGATCACCACCCGCGAGATGATGGTGGCGGCTCCGGCGCTCGTCCCCTGCAGCACCCGCAGCAGCACCAGGGAGCCCAGGCTCGGCGCGACGATGCTGCCGAACATGCCGATCAGGTAGATGACCAGGCCGCCGACCATCACCCGCTTGCGGCCCAGAGCGTCGGAGAGCGGTCCGTGGAAGATCGACATCACGGCGAAGGCGGCGAGGTAGCTGGAGACCAGCTGCTGCAGGGCGACCTCGTCGGCCCCGAACTCCGCGCCGATGCGGGTGAAGGCCGGGAAGATCGAGTCGATCGAGAACGGCCCGATCATCGCCAAGGAGGCGATCGTCAGGGTGAGGCGTGCGCCGGCCCGTCGCGGGCGCTCCGACGGAGACGCGCGGGGAGAGCTGGGCGGGCAGGAGGTCACCTGGTCCACTGTAGGCAGGCGGACCATCGCCGTCACGCGCCGTCGGGCGTCCGCATAGGCTCGTCGGTGAGCGCCGCACCCCTCGGTGCGGCGACTGCGGCCCGTGCCCCTCAGCCCGGGATCCGCCCCCTCCGAGCGATCCGAGGTCATCATGAAGCAGTTCACCATGCCGCACACGCAGATCACCGCGCCGAACGTGGTGCTCGGGCTGATGCGCATCGCGGAGAAGTCCGATGAGGAGATCCGCACCCTGGTCCGCGCCGCGCGTGAGGCCGGCATCGATTTCTTCGACCACGCCGACATCTACGGCGACACCACCCACCGCTGCGAGGAGCGCTTCGCCGAGGCGATGCAGCTGACCTCCTCCGAGCGGGAGCAGGTCACGATCCAGTCCAAGGCGGGGATCGTCACCGACGGGCCGTACTACGACTACTCCTACGACCACCTGATCCGCTCGGTGGAGGGGTCGCTGCGTGCGCTGGGCACCGACTACCTCGACATCCTGCTGCTGCATCGTCCCGACGCCCTCGTGGAGCCCGAGGAGGTGGCCCGGGCCTTCGACGAGCTGCAGGCGTCCGGGAAGGTGAAGCACTTCGGGGTCTCCAACCACACCCCGCGCCAGATCGAGCTGCTGCAGAAGCATCTGGACCAGCCGATCGTGGCGAACCAGCTGCAGCTGTCGATCACCCACTCGACGTTCATCGCCCAGGGCGTGAGTGCCAATATGCAGGGACCCGACCAGGCGATCGTCCGCGACGGCGGCGGGATCCTCGACTTCTGCCGGCTGCACGACATCACGGTCCAGGCCTGGTCCCCGTTCCAGGCGCGGTTCTTCGACGGCGTGTTCCTGGGCCATCCCGAGTTCACCGAGCTGAACGCCGTGATCGATCGCCTGGCGGCGAAGTACGACGTCACGCCGGAGGGGATCGCGACCGCCTGGATCACCCGCCATCCCGCTCAGATGCAGGTGGTCCTCGGCACCACCACCCCGCAGCGGGTCAGCGACTCCGCGGCCGGCTCCGAGGTGCCGCTGACGCGGGCCGAATGGTACGAGCTGTTCCGGGCCGCAGGATGGCTGGTGCCCTGAGCCGCCGGGCTCGAAGAGGCCACCGGATCAGCAGAACCCGCGGACGGCCCGCGGCACGTCGCTGCGGTGCCCTGTCCCTGCGACGGACAGCAGAACTCCCCGGGGCCCACCGCATGGCGGCGGGTCCCGGGGAGTTCCGGCGGGGAGCATCCGGCCGGCGGTGAGGCCGACGGGAGGGCCGGATCAGATGATCGGGTGACCCTCGGCGCGGGACTTCTTGATGTCCCTGGCGAAGCCTCGGACGATCGTGAACAGGACACCGAACACGATCACCGGCCACATCAGCACGTAGGCGGTCAGCAGAGCAGTCATGGAGCGTCTCCTCTCAGGAGGTCAGTTGATCAGCGGTCGGAGCCGGGTGCGACGGCGGCGCGGTCGTCGTCCTCGCCGGTCTCCCCCGCAGCAGGGGTCTCCTCCGCGGTGGGGGTCTCCTCGTCGAAGTCGCCGGTGACCTTGCGGATCACCGCGAAGTCGAAGTCCTGCTTCGAGCGGAAGCTCAGCAGGTAGCAGACCAGGAACGAGACCGCGTAGGCGACCAGCGAGCCGGAGAGGGTCTCGTAGTCGCGCAGGAAGCCGAACCCGAAGGGCAGCACTGCGGCGGTCGCGACGATGCCGACGATCACGGCCGGACGCAGCCCGAAGAAGCCGAAGGCCATGATGCCGAGCACCACGCCGACGCCGATGATCGCCAGCAGCTCGATCACCAGCGCCCAGGCGCCGGTCAGCGGGATCAGCTGGAAGCGCACCGGCAGGAAGACGACCAGGGCGGTGACCACGGCGAGGGAGAACGCCAGGTTCGTGACCTTCTTCCAGTAGAAGGAGGCGATGACCGGGAACACCAGGCAGCCCCACAGCGCGCCGACGAACACCAGCAGGTCCAGGATGTTGAACTTCGCGGTCGCGAAGTACAGGGCGAGCCCGGTGGCCACGATCATCGTGATCCGACCGATCAGCACCATCAGCTTGGGGTTCACGTTCTTGCGCCCCACGGACTGGCCGTAGATGTCGGTCATGACGATCGAGCTGAGCGCGGAGAGATCGGAGTCCGCCGTCGAGGACAGCGAGCCGATGATCATGATGAACGCGAGCGCCACCAGGGCCACGGGCAGGTAGGTGCCGACCATCTGCGGCATCAGGTTGTTGATGTCGCCGCCGGCGGGCTCGATGCCCAGGTACAGCGCCATCACGCCGAGCATGCCCACACCGATCACGGTCGCGCCGTAGCCGACGGTGGCGGTGATGAAGGTGGGCTTGATGAGGTCCTCGCGCACCGCGAACAGGCGCTGGGCGATGGTCTGGTTGCCGATCGCGTAGGCGAGCACCGCGGCGATGTAGGGGGCGCCCTGGTTGAAGAACGCGTCGGAGGAGAAGAAGCTCTCCTGCTGCGGGGTGACGTTGCCGCTGGCGACTCCCTCGGCGAACATCGAGGGCCCGCCGGCGAGGAAGAACACCGCGGGGATGATGATCACGGCCGCACCGAGCATCGCCAGGACCTGCGCGAAGTCGGTGAGGACGGAGGCGCGGAAGCCCGACCACAGGGTGTACAGCAGCACGCCGCCGGCGATGATCAGGATGCCGGCGCCGAAGTTCAGCGGGGAGAGCATCGCGATGATCGCGCCGCCGGCGATGAAGTTCGAGGTCAGGGAGATGACCGAGCCGAGCACGTTGGAGCCGGCGAGCATCAGCTGCGAGGAGCGGCCGTGGCGGGCGTACATGACCTCGGCCAGGGTGTGGGCGCGCGGGGCGACGGCGCGGATCCGCTTGCCGAAGGGGTAGATGAACAGGATCATCAGCGCGCCCCAGAGCCCGTAGTGGATGGGGCCGGAGACGCCGTAGGTGTATCCGGCGGTCACCGAGGCGTACATCGAGGACGCCCAGATCCAGGTGGCGGTCATCGAGGCGGCGGAGACGCCGAAGCCGATCTTGTTGCCGGCGGTCATGTAGTCGTCGGCGTTCTCCTGCTTGCGGGAGATCGCGACCGACATCCACATCGTGCCCCCGTAGAACAGGAGCAGGAGCACGATCACTCCGATGATTCCGAGCTGGACTATCTCCCCTGAAGGCGCGGGCGGCACTGGTACTTCCTTTCGTCGCGGACAAATCGATCACGTGCGTCCGGTCCTCCGCGAGCTGCGCAGCGCGTGCTGAGCTCAGGGCGGGACCCTGAGCGGGCCGACCGGCAATCGACTCCCGGCGTGCAGTCCGGTCGTCGTCGACCCGGGCGGTGCCTGGCACCTGCTCCGGGGACGGGACGGCGGCCGCGGCTCCTCGCCCGCTGGGGCTGGTCCGCGGCTCTGTCGCACATGGAGCCGCATAGATACTCGCACACTGCCTACGACATA
>JAKDNE010000478.1 GCA_030451965.1 Brachybacterium sp.
CTCCGCCACCGCTGCCGTCCGCGCCGGGAGGGTGCAGATGTACCTCCCCGGGCTCCTGCTCTGCGCCGGTGCGGTCCTCGTCGCGATGACCGTCAATGCCGTCCTGCCCGGCGTGAGCCCGCTCATCGTCGCGATCGTCGCCGGGATCGCGCTGACGAACGTGGTCCGCCTGCCCCAATCGACCGCCCCCGGGATCACGCTGGCGGCCAAGAAGCTGCTGCGTCTGGGCATCGTCTTCCTCGGTCTGCAGCTGGTGATCTCCGACATCCTCTCGCTCGGCGCACCGATGCTCGTGGTCATCGTCTGCATCGTCGGCGGCGGCCTGCTCGGCACGGTGGCGATGGGTCGGCTGCTGAAGATGCGCTCCGGGCAGGCGCTGCTCATCGCCTGCGGGTTCTCGATCTGCGGCGCCGCCGCGGTCGCCGGCGTCGAAGGGGTCACCGACTCCGACGAGGAGGACGTGGTCACCGCGGTCGCGCTCGTGGTCATCTTCGGGACGCTGATGATCCCGCTGATCCCCTTCGCCGGCCAGATGCTCGGCATGGACCCCTATCTCAACGGAATGTGGGCCGGTGGGTCGATCCACGAGATCGCCCAGGTGGTCGCCGCCGGAGGCATCATCGGCGGCGGCGCACTGGGAGTCGCGGTCATCGTGAAGCTCGCGCGCGTGCTCATGCTGGCCCCGATCGTCGCGATCCTCAGCATCCGTCAGCGCCGGCTCGGGCACTCCTCGACAGAGGGCAAGAAGCCGCCGATCGTGCCGGTGTTCATCCTCGGCTTCCTGCTCATGGTCATCCTGCGCTCCACCCTCCCCCTGCCCTCCGTCGTGCTCGACATCGGTGGCCTGCTGCAGACGGCGCTGCTGTCCGCAGCGATGTTCGGGCTCGGCTGCGGGGTGAAGATCCGCAACCTCGTGCACGTCGGGGCCCGCCCGTTCATCCTGGCCGCCGCCTCGACGGTGCTGGTCGCCGGGATCGCTCTCACCGGCGTCCAGATCAGCAGCCTCTTGGCCTGAGCACACCGCTCCCCCGCCGCAGGCCGCACCCACCACAGACGACAGACGCAAGGACATCCCCATGAGCACCACCCCACCTGCCCGCGTGATCGCCGCCGTCGACGGCTCCGATTCCTCCATCGTGGCGCTGCGCACCGCCGCCGAGTACGCCGCGACCCTGCAGACAGAGCTGCTCATCATCACCTGCTGGACGGCCCCCGACTTCTATACCGGAGCCATCGCCGGTGACGCCGAGATCTTCCGGACCGAGGCCGCTCAGCAGCAGGAGGCAGCGATCGAGCGGGCGTTCCCCGGCGGCTGCCCGGTCACTGCCACGCGCCGCCTCACCCACGGTCGCCCGGCGCCCGCCCTGATCGCCGCCTCCGAGAACGCGCAGCTGCTCGTGCTCGGCACCCGTGGCCACGGCGAGTTCGCAGCGCTGATCCTGGGATCGGTCAGCCTGGAGTGCATCACCCATGCCCACTGCCCCGTGCTGACCGTGCGTGCACAGTGACCCCCGCTCAGGGCTGGATGCTGTGAGCAGCGGTCCCACCCCGTCCAGCCACCGCGTGACCGTCCGCACGCAGCACGTGAAGCCGTGTCCGTCGGTGAACTCGCGGGCGATCCGGCGCGCAGACCACGTCTTCTTCCGCCGCCAGGACTCGATCAACTCGATCACTCAGGCAGGCACTCGAGTAGGGCGGTTCGCCGGCGCGCTGGAGTGGTCCTGCAGGCCCGCTTCCCCGTGTTCGCGGAAGCGTGCGCCCCATTGCGACAGAGTCGCCCGAGCGATGCGG
>JAKDNE010000479.1 GCA_030451965.1 Brachybacterium sp.
CGCCGCGTCGCAGCCGTGCTGACGGTGCTCGCCCTGATCGCGGTCGCGCTGCCGGGGCTGCTGCTGCGCGGACAGGATCCCGAGGAGGTCGCCCGTGCCTATCTCGACGCCCTGATCGCCGGCGACCTCTCGACCGTGCGCGAGCATCTCGTCCCGGTCGAGAGCGCGGTGGATGAGGCGCTGACCGAGCCGCTGCGCGATGCCACCCCCGGCGGGATCACCGGGTACACCGTCGACGAGGTCGTGGTGCGCGGGGTCATCGCCACCGTCCGGGTGACGCTCCGCAACGCTCGCGAGGAGCACGCCGCGGTGCTCTCGCTGAGCGCCGTCCCCGACGGTCCGCTGCGGGCGCTGCGCTGGGAGCTGGAGCCGGTCCCGCTGCCGCTGCTGACCCTGGGGCCGCGGGCCAGCACCGGCGTCGTGCTCCTGAACGGCCAGCGGGTCGAGATCCCTGCGGTGCGCTGGACGGGCCGACGCACGAACCGGCCGAGCGTGGCGCTTCACGTGCTGCCGGGCCTGTACACGGTGGAGCTGCCTCCCGCCGCCCTGCCCCTGGTGCCTCGGACCACGGAGGTCTACGTGCCCCCGGTGCTCGGGCACTGGCAGACCGGGCTGATCTCCGTGGGCTACCACCCGAGCCCGTACGGGGAGAGCCGGGCGCGGTCCGTGATCCTCGGCGCCCTCGCGCAGTGCCTGCGCAGCGGCGTGGCCAGGCCCCCGGGCTGCCCCCTGGGCGTGGACCTCCCGGCGGACACCCCCGGCAGCTGGCTGCTGCTGGAGCCGCCGGAGATCACCTACAGCGAGATGGTGGGCGACTCCTTCGACTACCGGGGCGAGGGCCTGGTCGCCGAGTTCATCACGGTGCAGGACGGTGACACGGAGGGTGGCGAACAGAGCGGTGACCTCCCCGCGCCGGGACCGCGCGTCCACCGGATGAGCGTCGACTTCGGGGTGACCCTGCGACAGGCCGGGACCGGCCTCGAGGTCCAGCACTGGGCGTACACCACGCTGCGCCCCTGGTCCCGGTGAGCATCGCATGCCGGCACTCGCCCGTCGCCCTCGGGCCGACGGACGTCGACCGGACACCCGGTCTGCTCAGGAGTGCCGGCCCGCGCGACGCCGCGGGAGGCGGAGCCGCTCCAGCGGCAGGAACGCCGCCCAGCACAGCGCGGTGGGCAGGAAGTGGATGCCCAGCAGCACCAGGGTGGAGACATGGAAGCCGAGGTACAGCGCGATGACCGCGTACAGGGCCTTCCCGCGCAGGAACAGCACCACGGGAGAGAGGGTCTCCAGCGCGATCCCGGCCCACTGCGCGGGCACGAACACCCAGGGCGTGTGCGCGACCAGCCAGTGCGCGACAAAGCTGCCGCGGCGTATCGACGCCCAGGTGAGGATCGCACTGTTGCCCCAGTTCGCGAGCGATCCCGAGTACAGGATCTTGGGGACGATGGAGAAGAAGTAGGTGGCCACCACCGCGATCTGGATCGCCCGCAGCGCCCAGCCGGCGGACTCGCTGCGGGCAGGACCGCCGGTCACGGATCGATCGTGCATCCCGACGGCGCCGTCCGGTCCGGGGCCCGACATGCCTGCCACCGTGGGAAGCACGGCGACCGCCACCATCAGCGCCATGTGGTCGTGGGCGATATAGCCGTAGGAGTTGCTGTAGAGCATCCACAGCCAGAACGCGATCGCGACCACCGCCCCGGACAGCCGCGGCCTCCATCCCGCGATCCCCGCCGCGCATCCGGCGAGGATCAGGACCAGCAGGGTGTATGCCATGGGCGCGGTC
>JAKDNE010000480.1 GCA_030451965.1 Brachybacterium sp.
CCCACAGCACCCAGTAGGTGATGACGTGCTCGATGTTGTCGGCCATCATCGAGAGCCCGGCGGTGACGAGGTACGGGCGGGAGTGCTTGTCGCGCAGGGGGCCGAAGCGGCGCGGGGAGGGCAAGTTCAGCGGGCTCGGCCTTCTTCGTTCGTGCGGGGATGCCCACCGTACTCGGGGCGCGGTCCACCCAACATGCGAGCCCGGGGGAAGAGATCGCGCCTCTCCCCGGCGAACATGCTGCTCTGTCCGGTGCCCTCGTAGTGCCTAAGGTGGTCACCACCGTCGATCTATCCAACTTTAAGGCTTATCCTTGGATCGCAAGCAGGTTCTCGCCACGATAGGGGTTATCCATGGGGCACTTCGCTTCACAATACTGGGAGAACCCATACGACTCCGGCGTCCCTCGGGCCGACCGGCGCTCCGGAGACTTCCAGACATACACCCCGTCACCGCTGACGGGGATGAAGCTCGCGATCGGCCCCGAGGTCGACGCCCGCGTGGCCGCCGCCGAGCGGGCCGTGCGCGCCCTGAACCGCGGTACACATCAGGATCTGGGGCTCGTCTCCCGGTTCCTGCTGCGCTCTGAGGCGATCGCCTCGTCGTACATCGAGGGGATCGCTCCCAGCCCGAGAAACGTCGCGCTGGCGGAGCTCGCCCTCGACGAGGACGTCCGTGGGCTCTCGGAGACCGCGCAGCAGGTTGCCCGGAACATGACCATCGTGCGCGATGCCTCCGATGCGCTCTCCGAGAAGGAATCACTCAGCGTCGAGGACCTGGAGGCCCTGCAGGCCTCGCTCATTCCCGAGCCAGCCGAGATGCAGGGCGTGCGAGCCACCCAGAACTGGATCGGAGGTTCGCGGTATCACCCCCTCGAGGCAGCACACGTGCCGCCGCCACCGGACCAGGTCCCCGCGCTGCTGACGGACCTGGTGCAGTACATGGCCGGCGCTACTCACTCGCCGATTATCCAGGCAGCGCTGGTCCACGCCCAGTTCGAGACCATCCACCCGTTCCCGGACGGCAACGGACGCGTGGGCCGCGCGCTCATCCACACGGTGCTCACCCGTCGCGGCCTGACCACGGAGGCGATCCTGCCGGTGAGCCTTGTCCTTGCCACTCTCCACCAGGAGTACATCGCCGGGCTCGAAGCCTTCCGCGTCGATGGGGCACCGGAATCACCCCAGGTCTACGCCGCGATCGAGAGCTGGGTCAGCACCTTCGCCGATGCCGTGCGCACGGCAGCCGAGCAGGCAGCGCAGCTCGAACGCCGCCTCGCGGGCCTGCGAGAGGACTGGATACAGATCATCGCTGAAGCCCGCCGCCGAGCAGGAAAGGTCCGAGCCACGCGCCGCGACTCCGCACTGTCCACGATCCTCGACGCGCTGCCGGGCACTCCGGTCGTCACCACGGCCACGGTCACGCGCATGCACGGCGTCACCGCGACCGCGGCACAGAACGCGCTTGCACAACTCGCCGACTACGGAATCCTGGAGACGATCTCGATCGGTCGCGCGCAACGGGCCTACGTCTCCCTAGACGTCCTGGACCTCATCACCCGCAGCGAGCGGGCGATGGCGAGCCGGGACTTCGACACAGCCAGCTCCCCGCCGACACGACCGGTGCCCGTGCCGCGAGCGCGATGACCGGCGCGACACACCCGGAGCGGAGACCCCGCGCCACGCTTCACGGCGCGAGCAGCACCGCGAAGGTCTCGAGCGTCTCCTTCAGCTCGATCGAGGGCTCGAGCAGCCACTGGATCTGCAGGCCGTCGCTCGCGGCGACGAC
>JAKDNE010000099.1 GCA_030451965.1 Brachybacterium sp.
TCGGCACCCGCATCGACACCTCCGTGTACGAGCTGCGGACTGCGGGCCGCGGCGAGTCCGAGCCGCTGGTCCCGAACAACTCCGACGGGGACCGCCAGCAGAATCGCCGGGTGACCCTCACGCTGCTCTCCGAGAAGGCTTCTGAGGTGGAGGTCGCGACCTCGGGGGAGATGCCGCCGTTCGACGACGGCGTGCTGCACGATGGCACGGAGGCGAATGGCCCCGACGGCTTCGACCGCGCCCTGATCGAGGGGAGCAGGTACCACATCTCCTGTCCTCGGGTGCGACGGATCGAGGGGATGCTCGAGGTGACGGTGCTGGCCGAGCGTCTGGAGGGAGGCAGCTATGGCAGCTACGGCAGTTCGGTGAGCCTCGGCGCCGGGGTGCACAGCTACCGCGGCCACGAGACCGGATACTCCAGCGACTTCGCCGGATTCGCCCCGCGGCTGCTGGTCGGTGCCACGGCCACGTACCCCCTGGACTACCTGATCGGGATCTCCTTCGACGGGACCGCCGAGGAATGGCGCGTCGTCTCGGACCAGCGGGCCTTTGATCTGTGCCTGGTGGGCGAGACCGTCCGCCTCGTGGCCTTGTACCGGGACCTGCCCGGGGTGGACACCATCGTCGTCGAGCAGCCGTCCGTGCTGGGCATCACCTCGTTCCGCCTCACCGAGATCCCTGTCGAAGGGTGATGTGCAGGTCTTCTTGCCACGTGAGCGGAGCGAGGGCTTTCGCCGGCCGGTGGGTGCCTCTGCGTCGCGTGGTGCGCTCACCGGTGGGGACGGGACTAGCGGGCACGGATGAGGGTGCCTCGGTCGATCTCGTGGATCTCGTCCGCCAGCACAGCGAAATCTTGTTCGTTGTGACTGGTCATCACCACGGTCCCACCGTTATCCCGGTGTGTGGCGAGACGCTCGCGCAGCGCTTCACTGCTGGAATGATCCAGGGCATTGAACGGTTCGTCGAGGATCAGGGCCCGCTGGCCCTCCATCGTGGCCTGGACCAATGAGAGTTTCTGTTTCATGCCGAGCGAGTAGCGGCCCACCTTCGTCGACGAGTCGGGGTCCAGACCGAAGCCCCGCATAGCCTCCCGTACCTCCTCCTCGCCGATGACGCCCCTGATCTGTGCGAGCGAGAGGAGGTTGTCGAGGCCGGTGCGCCCAGCCATATAACCCGGACGATCGATGACGATCCCGAACTCCTGCGGAAAGGTGTTCCGGGGGTCGCGGTAACGCGGATCGATGGTGATCGAGCCGGTATCCGGGAGGACGAATCCGGTCATGAGTCGGAAGAGCACCGACTTGCCGGAGCCGTTGGGCCCCCTGAGGCCATAGATCCTGCCGTCCTCGATGGCGAGGTTCACCCCCTGGAACAGCACGTTCGAGCCGTAGGACTTCGAGACATCGGTCAGTTCAACGATGGGCAAGGGATCTCCCGGTGATGAGGCGCTGCGGCGCGGGACGAGTGGAAATCACGTAGGCGGTAGTGGAGAGGAGGACTGCGCTGATCACGAGGATGACGGTGCCCTGCCACGGAGACGCGCCGTTCTGGAGCAGGCCGAGCATATGGAGGCCCGAGGGGAAGTACCCGTGGGTGAGCGGTGGGATGCCCAGGACGATGAGGGCGAGGAGGGTCCAGACTCCCGCAATGTCCGACCCGGTCAGGAGGGCGACGAGGACAACTGTCATCCCGGAGACGTAGACCTGCAGGGCGCCGTTGATGAGGAACTGATGCCAGACCGCGCCCGTCGGCCCCAGCGAGAGATCTCGACCGGTGAGTGCGGCCATCAGAAGGGTGGCGAGAGCCAGGACGAGAACGAGCGTGATGCCGGCCAGCAGGATCCGGACGGTGATGTTCCGCAGCCACGGCCAGACCCTGCCGTGACGCACCGCGAGCTGTGGAAGTCGAGGCAGATCGGAGTCGAAGACGGACAACAGCATGAGGTAGGCGGGGCCCAGGAATATCAGCATCGAGAATGTGTACGTCGTGATGCGGAACTCCATCTCACCCGACCCGTAGAACAGAGTGATCAGCAGATCCTCGAACGTCGAGGCGCCGCTCCCCAGCGCGGCTGCCGTGAGCAGTGCCGCGACCAGCAGAGCGTAGATGCCGCTCGCTGCCGAGGCCGACCGGCGCGGGAGACGGCGCTGCTCGATGAGACCCACGAGCGCAAGCACCACGATACTCACCGCGGTGAGCAGCAGAATCGGGGTCACAGGCCATCCCGGAAACCCGCGACGAGCGAGTACGACGAGTGACTCCAGGACACCGGCGACAGGCAGTCGTACCAACAGCAGTGGCACCAGGAAGCCGGCGCTCAGCACAAGCAGGAGGCTGAGCGGGCGATGCCGCGAGGTCGCGATAGCAACAGCACTGGCCACCGTCGAGACCGCGAGGAGGCCGGAGATGGTGAGGACGCTCTGGCCGATGACTGCTGCGAGCGGGGGCAACCCGCTAGTCGTCCACGTTGCGAGCAGTGCGTTGTCGATCGAACCCCAGGGGGCCCTTGTCCACTGCGGCGTCAACGGCAGCCCAGGAGCGGTCACAGCGGCGGCCGCCACAGTCGTCCCCACGATGAGCACCGCATCTCGCAGGAACGTGGACCCGCGCGCGAGCATCCATCGGAGGCGGGAACCGTGCCGCAGAAGGACCAGAGGGTCGGTGGACTCGGCGAGGTGGGCCGCCACGCTCAGAATCCACGCCATGAGCGTCCATGGGATCAGCACGTACGAATTCCCCGAGACGTTCAGGACGGCCTCGAGGAAGGATGGTCGCGCGCCGAACTCCGCGGCGGCTGCTGTCAGCGAGCGAGTGTGGAGCAGCGCCGAGGCGACGACGATCACCGCATACACCGGGAGATACCACGTGCGAACGACGGAAGCGGCGCTCACAGAAGCGTCGTCACTTCCCCGCGCCGGTGGTGGAGCAGCGCCGCCAGCACCACGAGTATCCCGACCCACCACAGCAGCGGCACTGCCGCAGTCCAGATCGGTGACTGGGTCACGGTGAACGGGTTGATGGAGGAGACGGACCGGAAGCTCGCCTGGCCCGCAGCACCGATCACAGCGTTATCCACCCAGTACAGGACGAGCGGGATCGCGAACGCCACCGCTCGACGCCCGGTGAGCAGGAGCAGCCCGAAGGCCACGAGGGAGAAGACAGCAGCCCACAGGCCTTGCCACATCACGACCACGGCCACGTAGAGGATCCCGCTCGCCGCAGTGAGCTGAGTGAACGTCGCGTAGTCGCTCGAACTCGGACCGGGTAGCGCCACACCGAACGGACCGAATCCGAAAGCGTAGAGCGCGGCGAGAAGCGTCGCCGCCATCATGACAGCGGCTGGGATCGCTGCGCTGTGCAGGGTGAGCGCGAGGAGGCGATCGCGGAGGTCGTGGCGGGTGCGTGTGTAGAGGAACCAACCGTTCGTGAACTGCTCCGAGAGCGGGACGACGTACAGCGCAACCACGAGCAGCGGGCCGATGAGTGCCTGGATCTCGAAGCTGAGGGAGAACAGCGTCATCGGAGAGTCGAGGATACTTCCAGCGCCCATGCTCACCGCGACGAGCGTGGGTGCCACGACAACAGCGAGGACCAGCCCCCACCACATCGGACGTCGGACTATCGAGAGGCGACTGAAACGCCGCCGCGCCGGCACCACGAGATTCTCGGTGGCGCCAGCGGGCGGTGTCAGGTTCACTGGCTGCGCCACTTACCACTGACCTGGACGTTCTGGAGCGTCGTCAGGTCATTGCTGAAGGAGATGCGGGTGTTGCTCCCGCTATTGATTGTGTTGGTGAGTGAGCGTGCGTCGCCGTCATCGACATTTCGTGACCATGGCCCGGCGTACGAGGGCCCTTCGGCACGCGCGTCGACGACGTAGTTCCCGCCCACCATCGTGCTGTTGAACTGGACGTGCGCATCGGAAATCGCCTTGGTCTGGTATCCGGTCGATCCCAGGCCATTGATGCGTGGCACGGTGGTGCTGAACGAGTCGTACGAATTCCCCGCATACGCGGCACCCATACCGCCGAGCAGCAGAGTTCCCAGGACTGCAGCAGCTGCGATTCGTGATCGTACGTTCTTCATGCTTCCCTCCGGACGTGATGCAAGAGTGCGATGTCGTCATTGACAACCAGAAACACCATAGGTGCATAGGTGCGTCGAGGTGAATCGTTCCGGGAAAGGTGGAGGTTCGGACGCGCCGCATCGACGGCCGCCGGTGGCGTGCGGGGATATCGTCTCCCTGCCGGCGGCTGCCCTCACCGTCGACCCCAACCCGCGACCCAGGAGCGATGACCGATGATCCGCCTGCGCACCGACTTCTTCGCCGAGTCCCTCGGCATGGGCACCTCGATGGTGGTGCTGATGCCGCAGGCCGCGGCCGGCATCGGGATGGACGGGGTCGCCGGCGGGGGCGATCCCGTGCGCGAGGACCGCGGGGTGCCCGTGCTCTACCTGCTGCACGGGCTCAGCGATGACTGCACCATCTGGGAGCGCCGCACCTCGATCGAGCGGTACGCGACCGAGAAGGGCATCGCCGTGGTGATGCCCGAGGTGCGCCGCTCCTTCTACGCCGACGAGGCGGTGGGGGAGAAGTACTGGACCTTCATCGCGGAGGAGCTGCCGCAGCTGATCGCCCGCACCTTCCGTGTCTCCACCGCCCGCGAGGACACCTTCGTGGCGGGCCTGTCGATGGGCGGCTTCGGCGCGTTCAAGCTGGCGCTGCACCATCCGGGACGCTTCGCCGCCGCCGCGAGCCTCTCCGGGGCGCTGGATCCCTCGTCGCTGAGCCTGGACCTGAACACCGGCCATCTCGCGGAGCGGATCTGGGGTGGGCGTGACCTGGCCGGCACCGAGGACGACCTGCTCGGCCTCCTGGCCGCTGCCGACCCCGCGGCGCTGCCGGCCCTGTTCCTGGACTGCGGCACCGAGGACCAGCTGCTGGGCGTGAACCGGGGATTCCTCGAGGCCGCCGCGCAGCACGGTGTGGAGCTCACCTCCCGGCTGCGCGCCGGTGCGCACACCTGGGATTTCTGGGACCGGGGCATCCAGGACGTGCTGGACTGGTTGCCGCTGCGCGGCTGAGCGGAGGGCCGCCGCGACGCGCCGCCGGCACCGACGATCCGCTGGCTCAGCCCGCGACCAGCGCGATGACCAGCAGCCCGAGGTACAGAGCCACCTCGATCCCCAGGTTCAGCAGGCCCGGGGCGGTGAGATGCGCGGCCTCGCGCTTGGTCGGCTCGGCAGGAGGGGCCCGCACCAGCAGGCGCCGGCACGCGACCACGACCCCGGCGGCGAGAGCGAGGGTGAGCAGCCACGGCAGCCACCACAGCGCGGCCGGGACGATCCCGATCACCCCGAGGATCGCGAGGATGCTCGCGCCACCGATGGCGCGCTGGAAGATCCTCCACGGATGCTGATGGCGTCGGACGAGGGCCACGATAGAGCTCAGCAGCACGATGGAGAGCGCCAGCGCGGACAGCAGCGGCAGCAGGCTCAGCAGGTTCGTCACAGGGCCACCTCACCGGCGAGGATGTCCACCGCGAGCGCATCAACGCTGCGGGCCGTGTCGGTGAGGATCACGATCCCCCTCCCCGTCTCCGGTGTGAAGCCCACGAAGGAGGCGAAACCGCCGGTCATCCCATTGTGGAAGACGTGCCAGGAGCCGTCGCTGAAGTCTTCGTGGAACCAGTTCATCGCGTGGCGTTCGGTCGCACTGGATTCGACCAGGATCTCGGTGGAGGCGGCCGCACCCGGGGCCGAGCCGTCGAGGGTCCCGGCCAGGTAGGCGGTGAGGTCCTCCGCGGTGGAGCGGATGCCGCCTGCCGGGGCACTGCCATCCATGGTCCACGGGGCCTGTGGCAGGCCGCTTCCGCCCTGGCCGCGGGTGGCGGTCCCCCGCAGGTTCCCGGCGGTGATCGGCGCGTACGTTCCCTCCAGCCCCAGGGGTTCGAGGATCCGCTGGGTGAGCAGCGTGGAGTACTCGGTCCCGGCCGCGCGGGCGAGCAGCTGGCCCTGGAGCGCGACGCCGAGGTTCGAGTACGCGAAGCTACCGCGCTGGGAGAGGGTGCTGCCCAGGGCGTCGCTGATCACCTGTGAGGCGTCGCGCCCCGCGTAGGGGTCCTTGCGCAGGAAGGCGGCGAGCGCGGACCCGGTGAGCCCGCTGGCGGCCAGGCGGGGCAGCCCGGAGGTGTGGGTGGCGAGTTCGGCGAGGGTGACGTCCGCGGTCTCACTGCCCTGCGCCTCCTCGCCGAGCACCTCGGTGACGGTGGTGGACGTAGTGACCTCGCCGCGGGTGATGGCCTCGGCCAGCAGGGCGCCGGCGAAGGTCTTGGAGGCCGAGCCGATCTCGAACTCGTCGGTCGCCTCGGCCCCGAAGCCGGCGAAGCGGGCTTCGCCGCTGCCGTCGAGGTAGGCGATGGCCACTCGGCGGTGACCGTCCAGGTGCGGGGCGAGAGCGCTGGTCAGCTGCTGATCTCCCGTGGGGCCTCCGAGGCTCGCGGGGCGGGGATTGGTCAGCGCGGACAGACCGAGGAGGCCGACGACGGCGGGGACGCCGGCGGCCAGAACGGTGCGCCGGCTGGTCGGTCGTGAGCCCGATGCGGCGGTCGCAGCAGAGGTCTCGGGGGTCTCATCAGCGGTAGAGCTCTCCGCGGGATCAGCGGGTCGTTCAGGGGACACGTTCAACCTTTCTCCAGGGCGGTGATGATGGCCAGCAGGGGCACCACCCGGGGGGTGGCGAGCGCCCAGCTGCCGCGGCGCGGCGTGGTCACCCACCCCCCGCCCTGCAGCGCGGAGAGGTGGTGATAGGCGACACCGGTCGAGGCCAGCTCCAGTTCGTCCACGAGCTGGGCGACGGTGTGCTCGCCGTCCAGCAGGCGGCGCAGCATCGCCAGGCGCAGCGGATGGCCGAGCGCCGCGACCGTCTCCGCGTGCTCGGCCCAGTCCGTCGCCAGCAGGTGCTCGGTGGGGCGGCCCCACTGGTAGTCGAGGTGCCCGGCGCCCACCTCGACCGCACCGGCGAACACCACCGCGCCGGGGGCGGGGCAGTGCTCCTTCAGCGAGTTCAGCGCCCAGAACGGGTCCTCTGCGTGCTCGGGCGGAGACTGCTCGGGGAGGGCCGCGTCCGCGCTCGCCGGAGCGGCCGGACGGGGACGGGTCGAACGGGCGGGATGATCGCTCCCGGGGTGCTCCTCCGCGGCGCTGTCGGACTCCAGTGCGGCCACCCGCGTCTCGAGCGCCTCCAGTCGGGCGAGGAGATCCTGGGGGGAGCGAGCGGGATGCGGGTCCATCACGCAAATATATCCGTAAATACGGAATAGCGGAAGAGTTGAGATGGTGCAGCCCGGGCGGCGCTCAGATGCGCACGCAGCCGAGTCCATCCCCGGAACGGTCGACGGAATGCAGTACGGATGCGGCACGATGGACAGGTCAGCACCGGCCGACGCCACCTCGTCGGCCTCCGATCATCTCCGGGAGAGACCGTGGCCACTTTCGCCGTCCAGTACACCTACGTCGACGATGCGCAGCGCGTCGCCACGTTCCGACTCGAGCACCGCGAGCACCTCTCCGAGCTGCACCGGGAGGGGACGCTGCTGCTCTCCGGCCCGCTGGGCGACGGACCGGGCGCCCTGCTGGTGGTGACGGCGGAGTCGGCCGAGGACGCGCTCGCGAAGCTCGACGGCGACCCCCTCAAGCGCGAGCGCCTCATCGTCGACCGGGTCGCGCGGGAGTGGACCGTGGTGATCGGGGAGCTGCCGGGCGCCTGACCTGGCGCGCCCGGCTCAGTCCCCGCGCCGCTCGGCCTCCTGCAGGTCCATCAGCTCGGCCGCGGTGGCGCGGGGCTGTGCCGCCTCGCCCACCAGCACGAGCGGCAGCGCCGCGGCCCCGCCGTGCGCGGCCAGCAGCTGCTGCGCCTGCGCGTCGTGGTGCACGTTCACCCACACCACGTCCTCGCGCGGGGAGCGGAACGCGACCTGGAGCCGCGAGGAGCGCGGGTCGCCGGGCGCCCACAGCACGATCGCGGTGCCCACCTCGCGCCGCGCCAGGGCGGTGGCCAGCGGGGTGTGCTCCCCGGCGCGCAGCGGACTGGTCCAGTACGCCATGAACACGGAGAACAGGGCGACCGCCACGGCCCCGATCCACTGATCGGCCAGGGCCAGCACGACGGCCACCAGCAGCCCGCCCACCAGCAGCAGGCCAGGCCGCAGCCAGGCTCGTGCCGGGACGCGGGCGGATCCCGTGCTCAGGTCGTCGGTGCTCAGATCATCACCGCCGTGGCCAGGCGCTCGGTGGTCTCGGCCACCAGCGCATCGCGCAGAGCGCCCACGGCCGGGATGGCCAGCGCGCCCCGCCGGTTCAGCAGGCCGATCATCCGGTTGTCCAGGTCCGGGATCGCGCGCACCACGACATCGGCCGACGGCGCCGCCTCCAGTGCGGTCTCCGGCATCAGCGCCACCCCGCCGCCATGCATGATCAGCTGCTGGACCACGATCGTGTCGTCGGTCGAATGGCGCACCCGCGGGGAGAAGCCGGCCCGACGCGCACTGGAGATCAGGTTCGCGCGGCAGCGCTCGCAGCCCGCGATCCAGGGGTCCTTCGCGAGGTCGCCGAGGGTCAGGTCGGGATCCTCTGCGCGAGGATGATCGCGCGGCAGCACCGCCATCACCCGGTCCTCCATCAGCGGGGTCCACTCCAGGGTGCCCTCGTCGCCGATGTCGGAGCAGGGGTAGCGGAACACCAGGGCGAGATCGAGCTCTCCCTCGCGCAGCGCCACGACCGCATCCGGCGGTTCGAGCTCGGAGAAGGTGACGTCCAGCTCCGGCGCCGTCTCCGACAGCCGGTTCAGCACCGGCGGGAGCAGCATCGCCGCGGCCGACGGGAAGGTCCCGAACCTCACCGTGCCGCGGCGCAGGGCGGTGATGTCGGCGAGCTCCTCCTCGGCGGCGTGCAGCTGGGCGGCGATCGCCTCGGCGTGCGCGGCGAGACGGGTGCCGGCCTCCGTGGGCGTGATCCCGGCGGAGGAGCGCAGCAGCAGCTGCGTGCCCACCTCCTTCTCGAGCGCCGCGAGGTGCTGCGAGACCGCAGGCTGGGTCCAGCCCAGCTCGCGGGCGCCAGCGCCGATCGAGCCGTTGCGCACCACGGTGCGGAAGATGAGGAGACGACGAGGATCCATGCCTCCATGGTAGGCGCAGGTGGCAAGCCAGGCTTATGGGCTCAGGCACACCGCTCAGGTGCCTCGGTCAGGGCGTGATGGCGGCCGGTTCCCCCGGGTAGGTGCCGATGCTCCACAGGTTCCCCTCCGGGGAGGCGATCGTGACGTCTCTGCCTCCGTGCTCCGGTGCGCGGAGCGGCTGCACGATCTCGGCGCCGGAGCGCTGCGCCCGCTCGACGAGGGCGTCGAGCTCGGCGTCCTCGATCACCAGGTAGGCGCCGAGCGTGCCGGGCTCGCGCCGGTACTCCCCGTCGGGCTGGTGGGTGCCGAGCATGACGGCGCCGCCGCCGGGCCAGTCGAGCTGGGCGTGCGCGACGGTGTCGCCCTCGCCGGGGATCACCAGGGTCTCGACGAATCCGAGCACGTCGCACAGGAACCGGATCTCGGCGCGGGCGTCGTGGGCCTGGAAGGCGGGGAAGACTCCGATATGGGGCGCGGGGCTGTGCGAGGTGTCCGAGCTGCTGGTGGTGTCCATGACTCAATCCTCCGCCGTGCCGTGG
>JAKDNE010000481.1 GCA_030451965.1 Brachybacterium sp.
CACCGGCCCTTTCCCTCCCCCGCCCGGACGGAGACCTCTGTGCTCACGATGCTGCTCGCCCATGTGGTGGCGGCGCTCGTGGCACCCCTCCTGGTCCGGAGGCTCGGCCGCAACGGCTTCTACCCGCTCGCGCTGGTGCCCGGGGTCTCCGCCCTCTGGCTGGCGACCCTGGACCCCCAGGCGCTCGCTGCATCGCCGCGCGAGATCTCCGTCAGCTGGATCCCCGCTTTCGGCATCGACCTGGCGTTCCGCCTGGACACGCTGAGCTGGGTGCTGGCGCTGATCGCCACCGGCATCGGGGCGATCGTGCTGCTGTACTGCGCGAGGTACTTCAAGGACACCGAGCCCGGGCTGGGCCGATTCGCGGCGCTGCTGACGGCATTCGCCGGAGCGATGGTGGGCCTGGTGCTGGCCGACGACGTGATGATGCTCTACACGTTCTGGGAGCTCACCACCATCTTCTCGTACCTCCTGGTGGGTCACTACCAGGACAGGCAGGCGTCCCGCCGTGCCGCGCTGAACGCCCTGATCTCCACCACGGCCGGCGGCCTGGCGATGCTGGTGGGTCTGCTGATGGTCGCGGTGCCGGCCGGTTCGATGCGGCTCTCGGTGATCGTCGCGGATCCGATGTGGGAGCAGGCAGGGCCCTCCCTGATCACCGCGATGCTGCTGATCCTGGTCGGGGCGACGAGCAAGTCCGCCCTGGTGCCGACCCATTTCTGGCTCCCCGGGGCGATGGCGGCCCCCACCCCGGTCTCTGCCTACCTCCATGCCGCGGCGATGGTGAAGGCCGGCGTCTACCTGATCCTGCGGGTCGCCCCTGCGCTGACCCATCTCGAGGTGGTGACGGTCGTCCTGGCGGCCGTCGGCGCGGCGACCATGCTGGTGGGCGGCTGGCGCGCGCTGCGACAGACGGACATCAAGCTGCTGCTGGCCTACGGCACCGTCTCCCAGCTGGGCTTCCTCACCGCTGTGGCGGCGGTGGCCACGCACGATGCGGTGATGGCGAGCCTGGCGATGCTGATCGCCCATGCGGTGTTCAAGGCGCCCCTGTTCATGGTCGTCGGCATCATCGACAAGAAATTCGGCACCCGTGACCTGCGGATGCTGTCCGGAGTGGGACGGGCCGCGCCGATCGTCGCCGTGATCGGCACCCTCTCCGCGGCCTCGATGGCGGCGTTCCCGCCGCTGTACGGCTTCGTCGCCAAAGAGGCGATCTTCACCGCGCTGTGGTCCGCCGGAGGATGGCAGCGACTGCTGCTGATCGCCCTGATCGCGGGGTCGATCCTCACCGTCGCCTATTCCTGGAGGTTCGTCCACGGCGCCTTCGGCCACGCCCCGGGCGCCCCGCGGGTCCAGCCACCGCGGATCGCGGTGCTCTACTGGCTGCCGCCGGCGGCGGTGGCACTGTTCTCGGTCGGTCTGGTCCCGGCCGCCGGACCACTGGAGAAGACCCTGCGCGCCTACTCCGCAGTGCTGCCGGAGACCGGCACCGAGGTGCATCTCGCCGTGGTCCCGCATCTCGGGATCCCGCTCCTGGCCTCCGGCATCGCCCTCGGGCTCGGCATCGTGATGTGCGCACTCGCCCGCCCGGTCGCGGTGCTGCAGAAGAAGCTCTCCCCACAGTCCTGGGCGGACGGCCGCCTCCTCGAGGCCTTCGACGCGGAACGCGGATTCCGTCGGATCCTGCGCGGGACCGACGCCCTGTCGATCGTGGTGACCACACTGTTCCAGCGAGGCTCCCTGCCGTACACCCTGGGCACGATGCTGGTGGTGCTGA
>JAKDNE010000002.1 GCA_030451965.1 Brachybacterium sp.
GGAAGGGGTGGGTGAGTGTCGTAGGGGAGTGGGAGAGTCCCGGATGAGGTGCAGAGGAGAAGCGGGAATGAGCCAGCAGACGATCAGGCAGCAGGCACGAGTGGCGGCGCGGGGGTCGGCGCAGCGGCGTCGCCGGGAGCGTCTTGCGCGCGAGCGGCGCATCGAGGATCTTGCGGTGGCGGTGTTGACCGCGGTCGGTGAACGGGACGCGGCGGTGGCCGCTGCCGAGCAGCGTGCGGGGGCGGCGCTGGTGGAACTGACGCAGAGCGAGGGGCTGACCCTGCGCGAGGCTGTGGCGTGGTGCGATGAGCAGGTCTCCGTCCGGGAGGCGACGCGGCTGCGGCGCCTCGTCACCGACGAGGCGCCGGTGGACGCTGCTCCTGCCGGTGAGCGTGAGGAAGTCGATGCCGGCGCCTCGGCTGGATGAGGCCGGCCTGCGGGCCGTGGAGGGGGCGCTCGCCGATCCGGTCGTGCTGGCACGCTACCGGGCGAAGATCACCACCGTGCCGGGCAGCGAGTGCCTGTGGTGGACGGGGGCGGTCGCGGGGCGTAGCGACCGTGAACGGACCACCGGGGGTGGGCACGGACGGTTTTGGTACTCGTCGGGCCGGGTGATCATCGCCCACCGGTTCGCGTTTGCCGCCATGCACGGGGTCGAGGCGCTGGCGCAGGCGCGGCTGCTGGGGCACCGGTGCGACAATCCGCTATGTCAGCGGATCGCGCCGGATCACGTGGTGGTCTCCAGCGCCAGACAGAACCGCCGTGAGTGGGCGCTGCGACGGCACTACCCGGACAGCCCACTGGCTGACCCGCGTGGGCCTCGACGGCGGGCCCGGGAGTTGCGGGACCTGGCGCGAGAGGACCCCGACCTGGTGGCCGCCGATCTGGCGCGGCTACAGGAACTGCTCGGGGAGCAGCTGACGCTGTGGTGAAAACGGGTTCAGCTGCTGGCCGCGATCGGTGGCCGGTGCTCGGCCGTTGCGGTCACGGCCGTGATGCGGGCGGCGAGGGCACGCAGTTGAGCGGGGGTGCCTTCGATGGCCACAACCTCGTCGGAGGAAAGGGCCAGGACTGTGTGCTGCTGGTGCTCGGCACCGACCCAGTCCTCGCCCGGTGTGAGCACCTCGGCGCACGTCTGCGCGGCGTCTAACCATTCGATGTGGACGCTCATTCCTTGTTCTCCTTGTCGATGGTGTGCACCTCGGCGATGCAGCGGGGGCAGTCGCGGGCGTGGTTCCATGCGCGGTCGTAGTCCAAACGGGCGAGCGCAGCGGTGTGGCGTTCGCAGGGCTGGTAGCGGTCGGTCTCGCCGGGGTTCCATGGCGCGTCGATGTGTCCGAGTGCCATCGCAGTCACCCGGCCTCGGGAGTCGAGGTGCCGGTGCCGGGTTCGACGTGTAGGCAGTCGAGAGCGTCGGCGATGTTGTCCAGCGCGGCGTCGAGGTGGCAGCGGGTGGCCTCAGGCGTCCAGCGGCGCAGGTCGCGGAGCCGGTGCTCGACCACGATCAGGTCGCAGGCGACTTCGCTGAGGGTGGCGCGGTCGCGGCCCGTGAGCGGGGTGACGGTTTCCTCGGTCATGGTGGTGGCTTCCTACGGGTTGGTAGTCCGGTGGCGGGCCGGGCTCGGGGGTCACCGGCCCGCCACCGGAGTTCGTGGGGTGGGTTACGCCGGGGCGAGAGTTGCCCAGGCGCGTCGCTTGATGCGGTTCGGGTCGTCGCTGGTGAGCACTCGGGTGGCCCGTGCGGTGGCGTGGTCGCCTGTGGAGCGCACCGGGGCGTAGTGGTCGAGGTACTCGGCGATGGCCTGGTATCCAGCCCACCGGGTCGAGCGAATCGCGGCCTGGGTCGGCGCATCGGCGAAGAGCCAGTGGAGGCGCGCGCGGCGACGGCGCTCGGTCTGCCGGGTTCGTGTGGTGGCGTCGGGGTCAGGGAGTCCGAAGGTCTCGCTGACCAGGGCATCGAAGTAGGCCTCGTTCATGCTGGTCTGGATCATCCGCTCGGCCTCGGCCTCGAAGGCTTCGACGTAGGTGAAGGTGAGGCCGAGCGCTTCGCGGGCGGACTGCACGGCGGCCTTTGCGTTGCGGGTGTGGCGAATCGAGAACGACGCCTCGTGATTGGCCAGCGCGGCGCTTTGGGTGTTCGCGCAGACCACGCGCACAGGGGTGACGAGGATCCGGAATGCCCCGGTGCCGTCGTGGCGGTTGAGGGCGGCGATGTTGAGGTCGATGCGATCCGACCCGCCAACGGTGAGTGAGTCGGGCAGTTTCATGGTTAGGAACACCTGCCGTCCGCCGTGTAGGGAACCGGCGGTGTCGAAGACTGCCCCGGACTCATCGGCGAGCAGGTTGAGGAACTCGGCGTGATCTTCGTTCTGCAGGGGGGTGTAGGCGTTGCCGACGACGCCGAGTGCCTCGGGCTGGCCGGTGAACGGGTTCGTCCGCACGGTGGCGAATCCGGGTGCTTCGATGCTCGTCACTCCGTCGTCGGTGATCTCGCTCGCGGTGAGTGGCAGCTTGCGCACATCCCAGCCACCCAAGTGGCCCAGCCGCATGGCTTCCTCAGCGGTGAAGGCGTGGTCACGCACCGTCGTGCCGAGTCGGTGCCAGGCGTCCTTGCGGGCGAATACTGCCGCTGCCTGCGAGCCGTGGGTTTCGATTCCGTGTGTCATGTCTGCTCCCGAGGTGTGGTTGATTGGTCTGAGACCAGTCTATTGTTTCTATTGCACTGAGGGTGGTTCTCCACAGGTGGATTTCCACCCTCAGTGCAATGGGGTTACCGCTCGAAAGGTCGGGTCAGGCTGCGTCGCCGGAGTGCTGGTCGTCGGCATGCTCTCCGTGCAGGAGGCGTTCCACGTCGCTGGGCCGGTAGCCCCAGTCCATGAGCGAGGTGAGCACGCGGGCATCCCATGCGGAGGGGTTGCGCCAGCTGTGCTTGCCGATGGAGTCCTCCCACCCCGCGAGGAGGGCGGCCAGGGTGGTCATGGTCTGTCCCTTGGCGGTGGCGGCCTTGGTTGCGAGGGTGTGGCACGCGCTCGATGCGGTGCCGTAGTAGCCGGAGGGTGCCTCGATGCCGAGCAGGCGGAACAGCATGGGGTGGCGGTGGTCCATGGCCTTGCTCAGGGACCAGTGGCCCGTGATGACTGCTTCACAGATCAGCGCTTCGGCACCCTTTGGTGCGGCCTTGCGGGTCAGGAAGTTCGTGAGCCATTCGCGGCGGACGGTCTCCGCGCTGGTCCATGCCTTGTTGTTGGCGATGACACGGCGCCGTTCTTCGCGCCGTGCCTCTTGCTCTTCGGCGTCATCTGCGGCGTCCTCGGTCGGGCTGTTCTGCGCTGTGCCGTCGATCTGGCTGCGGTGGACGAGTCCTGATGCCTGCTCGTCGGTGACGATCCACATCTGGCCGTAGACCTTGATCGCCTCGTGGATCGTGTCCTCGTCCTCGTCCTCGTCGTCCTGCGTCGGGGTGGGGTACTCCCAGTCCTCGGTGACGATCACGGCGACGCCCGAGACCGTGGCCCATTGCTCGCTGGGAACCGCGTCGCCCTCGGGGGTGCGCATGTCTTCCAGCGGCAGGGACCTATCGGCCTCGTCGGCCTCGGATGCCGAGAGCACTGGGAGGCCTTCGGTGCGCAGGCGCTCCACCTCTGCGTCGTAAGCCTCCTGTTCGGTGGCCTCGTCGCGCAATTGCTGCGCCACATGCAACAGCGAGCCGCGTCGCCAGCGGGCGTTCTCAAGGCGCTGGGTGGCGCGCTCGTCGTGCTCGAATTCGGCGAAGGTGGCTGCTTCCTCCAGCGTCAGGTCGCCTGAGTCCATTCGGGCGCGGCTCTGTTCGCCCTTGGTGACGGCCAGGGCGGCGGCGACGGTGGGGCGTTCGATGGCGGTGCGCTTCGCGATCTGTGCGGCACTGACTCCGAGCAGGGCCAACTGCTCCACCCCGGCGACGATCTCGGTCTCGCGCATTCCGGCACGGTGCAGGTTCTCGATGAGCTGATCGCCGATGCGGTCCGCGTCCTCGGGGCGAGCGATGACGCGCACCGGGATGAGGCCGGTGGGTGTGCCGACCTCGGCCGCCGTGACGGTGCGGCGCTGGCCGCGCAGGCACACGTACTGACCATCCTCGTCGCGGTAGGCGGTGACGGCCTCGAGCACGCCGCGCTCCTTGATCGACTTGCGGAACTGCTTGGCATCGGGAAGGTCGGTGCGCACGTTCGCGCCGATGAGGATGGTTGCTGGGTCGACGTGGACGAACTCCGCGCCTGTGGTCTCGGCGGTCGTGGGGGAGGTGCTGGCCATGATTGAATCTCCTTGAGTAGAATAGAAACAACTGATATGACCTAGGATGTCAAGGACCGAGGTCTGGAGGCTCGGTGTCGCGGCGATCTGTGGAGAAGTCAGCCCTGCCACGGTCGTGTGGACAACGAAGGCAGAGGACGGCCCTGCGGCTTCGCGGCGTGGAGGACTGAGATGATGGGACCGCTCGCCTCGTCACCGCAGACCGAGCAACAGGGACAGACCCGGCCTTGGGTGCGACCACGCACTGGGGCGACCTGCAGCCGGGAATGCAATGGCGACGGTGTTAGGGGAAGTCCGCCCTGGCCCGCCCATTCGGGCACGGGTCGCTCGCCGCCTGGGCGATCCAACAACGGCACACAAGGGAAGGCAGGGAATGGGACGCGCGTCGACCAGAACGATCGGCATCTACTGGAAGCCACCGGTGTGGGATCTGGCTCGTGCTGCCTACACCGCCGACCTGATTGACGACCCGGAATGTCCGGTGGGGCTCATCGGCTGGTTGGACCGAGCCCTGGCCGAGCACGCCCGACGCAGCCCGAAAGACCGGGCCCGGCTCGTCGAGGCGCGGGAGTGGCCCGCCGACAACACCCACAGAAAGGGCTTCAACCAGGCCCACCCGTTGGGCGCCGAAACGCTGGAAGCCGTGGAGGAGGCGATCACAGCCGACCTGGAGGAGCTCTCCCGACCGGGCTCGCGCTCGAGGTTCGCCCAAGAGGCCGTCCTGGTGGCGGCCGAGCAGGCACGCCGGCGCCGTGGACGTCCCTTGCCGCCCCCTCCGCGAGAACTGCCGAACCGTCCGATGCGGCGCCCGCTCGCATCGAACTGACGCCACGGCCGCATCACAGCGTGGTGAGCGACGCTGCGGAATGGCCGGAGCTTGGAATGCCGGGGTCATCTCCCACGAGCAGGAATTGGGCAGTGGCGTGACCATGAGCGGCCTGTCGGTGCACGCGCCTACCATGATGGCCATGGGCACTTTGACGGTTCTCCTGGCCATCGTAATGATCGCAGGCGCCTTCATTTGGGGTGGCCCGATCATCACCTCCCTCACACTCAGGGGGATGCGGCGGATCAGCCGCTACGTAAATCGTGCCGCAAACTCCGAGGACTCCTCATAAGCCTCGCGAGCACACTTCCCGCATGAGGAAGACGTCCGTGGTCGCGAAACGCTACGGCGTGCGGGCGATCGACGTGCAGGAACGGCTCCGTGAGATGGGCGTTCTCCTTGAGGATCGTGGCGTCCCAGTAGTTGCCCGTCTTGAGGGTCTGGAGGATCTCACCGTAGCGGGCGATCTTGTTTCGCCGTAGTGGCACGGCCACGAGTCACCGTTGCGGGCCAGCCCGATCGTGTCCCGGGTCGGTCGTCGGTGGGATCCGCCTCTCCGCGTGAGCGCCAGGGGAGGGGCGAAAGTCCATGGTCTCCTCAATGCCGGGGGACCCGGGGTGTGGTGCGGCCGGGTCGAGGGGATGTGCGGGCAGCGGCTCGTGCTCGTCGTGGGGGATCAGGCCGGTGAGATTCGGGCCGCCGTAGCCATACTCGGAGGGGTCGTTGCCGTCGGTCCACACCTGGCCCGCGGGAACGTCTGCGTACACCACTGGCCAGGCCGGCGCCTCCTCGCGATAGCCGTGATCGTGGGCGTACGCCCGGGACAGGGTGACCCAATCCCCGGTATTGATCTCGAGGTGCTCGGGAGGCACGGCACGGTAGATGCGCAACACCGCATCGGGATCTTCCACGGCGACGCGCATCTGGGCCAGAGTCTCGTCGTCGACGGCGCCGTAGAGGTCCGGTTGGTCGAGAACATCGGAGCCGAACCGCGTCCGGGCGTCTCGAAGCTGCGTGCTGTATCCGTCGTCGCAGGGTGCTGTGTGCTGCAGCCGGTAGTCCTCGGGTGGGTGCATGGATCCAGTCTCCTCCTCGCGCCATCGGCGTACCGTGCGGCGCCTTCGTGTGCGGTGTCATTTACCTAGGTCATGGAATCGGTGTCTCGCGCTCAGCGTCGGCGCAGTGGGGCCAAGGAATTAGTCGGTGTCGTGATGAGCGCGAGACAAGCGTGGGCGGACCTAGGGAAGTAGGAGAGGCGAGGATCTTTGTCGACGCCAGGGCTGTGGATACGCACACGTGGTGTCGGTGGAGCGCTCTAGCCTGACAGCGGTTGAGCACCCTGAGGGGCGTGCCCCGGGGCGTAGACGAACTGGGAAGGACGCGGAGAGGTGAAGCAGATACTCACTGGCAAATCACTGGGACGGCGAGGGTCGGATCGGGATGGCCGCACGAGAAGGGCAGCGACATGGTGAGGGCAATGACCGTGGAGGGCCTGAGGGCCGCGCTGGATGCTCAACCGAATTGGCAGTTCGTGTCGGTAGAGGTGGATCTGGCTGGCGGTCCCGACGTGGCCGATCTAGAGGGCGTGACCGAGCGCGGTGATGCGTCGGGGGAGGTGACGTTCGTCCTCCAGGCCTGCCCGCGTCACTCGATGGACCAGGTCGTCACGCACGGCCTGGCCGACTCGTCCGATGCTGAAGAGCTCGGCCGATCCGCGCCCTCGACCGGAGAGGGACAGTCATGAGCCTTGTCGTTCAGACTCACGACGAACTCATCGCTGCCATTCCACACCTGATCGGATTCACGCCCACCGAGTCGGCTGTGGTGATACCGCTCAAAGGCAATCTGCCCGTTGTGCGGGTGGACATGCCTCGAGACGACGAAGAAGGTCGCGGGGTGGTGAAAGAGATCGGCGGGGCACTCAGCAGATATGCCGAGCCCGGCTCCAGCGTGGCAGTGGTTTGTCTAACCGGTGACAGTCACGATGCTCAGCTGACCAGTCAAGCCATGGCCGCAGAGTTCGACAGCGTCGGAGTTGAGGTCCCGGTGCGGATCTGGGCCGTCGCCGATCGGTGGATGGAGTTCAACGCCGGGCGGTCGGGGGAGCGGACGCCGCAGACCGAGAACAAGTTGGCCGCAGAGACCGTTGCGATGGGCCGTGCCCAGCCGTTGCAGAGCCGCGAGGCCCTCGCCGCAGCGTTGGAGGGGGACCGGGGGCCGATCCAGGTTGCGCTTCCGGCTGCCCGCCAAGCCGCCACCGAGAGCACTCCGGACCAGGAGTGCGCGTGGGCCGTTGAGCGACTGGGGCAGTTCCACCACGACGGCAATCGGCTGTCCGACCACGACGGCGCCCGTCTGCTGGTGGCCCTGGAGAACACCGAAACGCGGGACTTCTTATGGCATGACATGAGCCGTGACAACGCGGAGGCACACGTTTCCCTGTGGACAGACCTCACTGGGCGGGCACCTGACGAAGTGCGCGCTCCCGCCGCATCCCTGTGCGGCTTTGCCAGCTGGCTCCACGGCGACGGCGCCCGCGCATGGTGCGCGCTCGACCAGGTTCCTGAAGGACAGTCCTACTCGATGGCCGACCTGGTCGGCGGCGCGCTTCAACAAGGACTGCACCCGAGTGTCTGGGAGAAGGCCCGCGCAGCTGTCGAGCCCGACGAGATCGATGAAAGCTTCACACCCGAGACGCCCACCCGGCACCCCGGCACCGAGATCCCGGGACGGAACGGACCCCCGCCCCGCCATGGACCAGAACGATGAACGGAGCAGCGAGCATGGACCTCACCGACGACCACGGCAGCGTTCAGGAAGCCCGGCTGGCGCGCCTGATTGAGCCTCAGCCAGAGAACGGCCGAGACCGTCCGCGCATCGACTGGATCAACGAGCCGAAGGCGAGCAGCCGCCAGGAAGAGGGACGTCATGCCTGATGTCCAGACCATCCACCACGAACTGCAGACCAAGAGTCGACTCGCACGAGCCTGGCAGCAACGTGACCGGGAGTGGACCTCCGCTCCCTCTCCATGGTGGCTCTCGTCCTCCTCCTGTGGCTGGCCCTCGGAGCGCACGCCACGAAGACCGCCGCCGTGAAGTTGGACAACCCCGGCCACTATGGAGCCTTCCTTGCCGGGTACCAAGCACGGCGCAGTTCTGACATCCGACCTCACCTTGGGCGACGTCGTAGACCCGGCAGTGCGTGTCCAGCATGGTGAGAGGCAACTTCTGGTCGAGCCGCCGTGCTAGTGCTCGATTAGGCCACCAGCGACATCGACCCGGCGATTGCCGGCCTCGTCGAGTCGGCGGTGGACCGCGTCGCCCGCGGAGCGCAGCGTCAATCGGCGTCGCGCACGGACCGGGCAGCCTGGACGGTGCGGATGCGCTCTACCGGATGCGGGACGGTGCGCTACAGAAGGTCTGAAGGTCGATCGCCTCCTCGGCCTCCACAGCAAGTCCCGCCAGGTGGCCCGGAGGGGCGGGCACGACGACCCTGGACAGCCTGCGGCCTCCGTCCCTGAGGTCGATCCGCACCACCGCTCCTTTCCCAGGTACGCCCGGGAGAGACTCGGAGAGTCCGAGACCGAGCGCCTTGAGGGTCGCCTCCTTGGCCACCCACCAGGCGCACGCGGTGCGGGCCCGGTCGGCACCGGTGAGCCGGGCCAGCTCGGCCTGCTCCGCTGCACCGAAGACGAGGTCGGAGCCGATCAGGGGAGTGATCGAATCGACGTCCTGCACGTCCAGTCCGCAGGGTCGGGCCGAGAGCGCGACACCCACGACGCCTCCAGCATGCGTGATGGAGATCCAGGGCGCCTCGGCGCCCTGGCGGCGTACCCGTGCGCGGGGGCGGCCTTCCGTGGGCTCGGGGTCGGGGATGACCGAGACCTCCTCGGGTTCGACGCCGCACTGCGCAGCCACCACTCGCTTGGCCATAACCCGACCGGTCGCGTGCCGTGCGCGGTCCGCCTCCAGGCGATACCGCGCGCACCTTTCCCGCTCCGCGTCGTCGAGCAACGGGTCGTGCACCGCTGCCGGGTCGGGCGCCGACCACCACACCCGGGCAGCGGTCATCGGTTCTGGGTCACCCCGCCATCGTCCATGACGTCCTGCATCTTGAAGGTGGCCGGACTGCCTGCAACGACGGCCGACCTATCGGTGCTCGATTCGCGCAGCATGCCATCGACCATCGGGGTGCGCGCGGTCCCACGGGACACGACGTTGCAGCGGCTCCCGTGCTCGGCCAGCTGCAGGTCCAGGGATTGGGTGAAGAGTGCGGCTGCGGCTCTGGAAGCGCCGCACGCCGCCATACCCTGGCGTGGCAGCCGTCCTGCGTTGGAGGCGATCGTGGCGATTCCGTCGCGGCGTCGGGACACCAAACGCCAAGCCACCGCGCTGCGCCTCTTCAGCTGCGTCGGCGGGTTGGCGCGGCAGCCTGCTTCAAAGGCTCCCAGCCAATGAGCGCATCGACGAACTCTTCAGGCGAGTCGGACTCGGTGTACAGGCCCGCGCTGGCCAGGGTGACCAGGTCGTTGTTCGGGAACGTTTCGTACAACCGATCACGCTCTTTGGGCCGGAACGCGATGTCCTTCTCGCCCCAGATGATCAATGTCGGAAGTTCGGAGATTGCGGGCAGCCCCGTTTCGACATCAGCGAAGAACTTCTTGCTGGCCAAGATCTGACCTGGCAGGACCGCTGAGGCCTGACGCCGCGCCGCCGTCCCCAGCGCACGACGGTAGTGATCCATCTCGTCTTTGCTCAGCTGCCGCTGTTTGTGCCCGACCGGCATGAACCAGTCGACCAGGACATTGAGGCGCCGCACGAGAAAACGGAACGGCATGCCTCCGATGACCCGGCCGAACCACTCGAAGTGAAAGGTACCGTTCACTGGCCAGGCCCACGTGTTCGCCAACACCAGTCGGTTGAAGGTCTCGGGTCGCTGCTCGGCCGCCGCAAGCCCGATCATGCCGCCCCAGTCCTGGCCAACCAGCGTGATGTCCTTGAGGCCCAGAGCATCGACGAAGCCGCCAACGACGTCGGCGTGTTCTTCAGGCATGTACCGATAGTCGTGCGCTGGAGTCGACAGCCCGAATCCTGGGTAGTCCAGGGCGACGCATCGGAAATGGCCGCTCAGACCGGGGATGACCTGGCGCCACAGGAACGACCATGTGGGGTTTCCGTGGAGCAGCAGGAGGGTCGGCCCAGAGCCTTCATCCACGTAGTGAACGGTGTGCCCATCGACCTGCACGAACCGACTCTCAAATGGGAACAATTCGTCACTGACCCACGCGGGGCGTTGGTCGCGATCTATTCCGGTGTCGGCTGCTGCCTCGGCCCCGGCGCCTGAGTTGCTTGTAAATATTGTCAGCACTTGAGAAACTCTAGCAGGCCATTGCAGCATGGAGTGACTGTGGCGGGAATCGGCGTCTGAGCGCTGTCGTCCTGCCTCAGACAAGGGGGTGACCTGCAGCCAGGCAGGGGGTCTGCGCCCGGAGTTGACACCTATCGGGAGGCAGCTATATGGACACAGCAGCGACACGATCCACGACGCCGTACCTCGGGGACAAGCAGTCGGGATCAGAGCTATTCGCACATCCTGGATCACGCTTCGAGGCCCGCCTATTCGGCCCATTCAAAATTCAGCGCACAGACGGTGTCGATTTGGACTCCATGGCGTTGGGCCGAACATCGGTGCGAACCCTGTTGAAGTGGTTTCTGCTCCACCCCGGTGAACGCTTTGATGCGTCAGACCTGTGCAAAGTGTTGTGGCCGGCCGCGCCGACCCAGACTCTCGGTAACAGGCTCGACGTGACAGTGCACCACCTGCGTCGCCTTCTCGAGCCAGAGTTGCCGGCCCCCAATATGTCGAATTTCGTCAAGTTCAAACGCAATGGACTCTACTGGTTCGACGACGCCGGGACCTGGCGGAGCGATCTGCAGGATACCCAGGAGGACTGGTCGAATGCGGAGCGCGCTGAGACTCGCGGGGATGCCGTTGGTGCGATCGAACTACTCGAAGCGGTAGTTGATCGCCACGACGCAACGTTCCTGTTGGAGAACCTCTTCGATGATGCCTTCGCACCCTCGCGTGCCGCCCAAGAAGTTGTTCATCGTGATGCGCTTGCCCGTCTGCTGGATCTCTATGTCGCGGTGGGCTCGCCCCACCAGGCGGTTCCTTGTGCGTTGACGTTGCTGGAACTGGATCCGTATTCGGAGAGGGCGGCCACCACACTGGCCGAGATTCAATTGGGTCAAGGGCACAGGCTTTCTGCGCGAACCCATCTCGGGCGTAGCCTACGTCAGATGCAGCAGGAACTGGGATGTCGCCCGAGTGAGCACGCGTTGCAGGTGTGGCGAGAGATCGCGGACCCCGCATGAGCCTCAGATGTGGCTGAGTGCCCACTCGGCATCGGCGTGCTGGTCGAAGACGCGGGCGAGATCGTCTCGGCTGCCGCGCAGTTTGCTCGAAGCCAGCACATTGTCGAGGGGGATCATGCCCGCCGCGAGCCCCATCACGCTCGTGGCATCCGTTATCAGTAAGGTGCCGTCTGACTCGCCCGTTTCGAGTTTGACGCTTGTCGCGGCGCGATCGACGCTAATGCGGATAACCGTCTCGTCGACCTCTACCCACACGACGACCTTGCGTCGACTCCTGGCGTCGTGCAATAGCGCCCTGAGCGCGACGACCAGCCAGTGAGGTTGGAACTGGTCGCCCTCTTGGGGCCCCGACACCATGAGGGGAGTGCTCCAGATCGCGTAGGCCCGGACCACTTCGCGCAACTCCATACCCCAGGGGGTTAGCTGGTACAGCACGGTGTTGCTGTCCTTGGCCAGCGACCTCTCTACGACTCCAGCCGCCTCTAGGTCGCGCAGCCTGGTCGCCAGCAGGTTCGTGGCGATGCCAGGCACGCCGTTCGTCAGTTCGCCGAAGCGCTGCGGTGAGATGAGGAGCTCTCGGACGATGAGCAGCGTCCACTTGGGCTCCAAGATCTCCAGTCCGCGCGCGAGTCCGCAGTAATGATTGTATCCCTTGGTCATGGACGCGCCTTGCATGGTTGACTTTGTCCTGCGAACTTTACACTAAGGGAAGGGATTCTGCGTTCAGGGCTACCAAAGCCGATGTTGTGCAGTCGTGGGCGGGTCCTCAGGCACCTTGTGCGATAGGGGGCTCGTCGGGTTGTGCTTGTGACCGGAAATGAGCTTGGGACAGGTCGCGGATGCTACGCATCTGTTTACTCATCATCAGCATGTCGAGCCACCCCACCGTGTACTGATAGATCCACCCCAACCTCTGGGCTCGCGGGAGGGTGAGCTTCACGATCAGTCGGGTCGCGGTCGGGCCGGTGGGCCGCAACACGTAGGAGATGGCGAGGTCGGGCAGCAGTTTCCTAGCCAACCAGTTGTCGAGCCGGATCGTGATCTGCTGGTTATAAGTGAAGCTGACCAGGACGAACAGGGTCATGAAGCGTTGGCCAACCTGTAGGTGCTCTAGGCCGGGAATAAGGTAGCGAGGGCTGCGTCTGCCCAAGTTGTTGAGGACGTCGTAGCTGTAGGGAGCCGCCCTGATTTGGCACAGCCAGCGGAAGACGTACTCATGGGGTGCGGCAATGTCCATCGCCCTGTGTGGCTCGGTTCGTGGGCCGCGGCCGACCTCAATGTCACAGGGAAGGGCCGCGTGAACTTCTTCGGGTGTCGACCCCCACACGAACGGAGGGCCGGAAACGCTGCGTATCCGCTCCAAGGTCCTCATCACTGGGCCTGCACCGTGGCTGGGAGGGCCGGAAGAAGTCTCAGCCAGTTGTTCACTGAAGGGTCGGCGTACTGGTCGCGGCGCGTCGCGATTCGGTTCAAGGCTTTGTCCTTGCCCCACTTGCTTGCCTGCGCGACAGCGGCCGGGTGGGTGGAGCCCGCGAGTTCAGCGCTCACATCTGAGACTAGCTCTGCGGCGAGAGCCTCAAGCAGGTCCAGGTTGGCACGCAGTTGCGCGACCAAACCGGGCTGGTCGGTTCCGTTGCCCATCGCTTGGTGCAGATCGGACATGAAATCGAAGTCGTAGAACCCCACAAAGTCATCGCGGTGGCCTGTGGCCTCCACAAGGCTCCACTGCCGGAAAAAATTCTGGATCGGCTCAGTCAGGAGAGTCAGGCGTGCTAATTGAGAGACAATCTGAGGTCGATCGATGAGCTCGGTGAACTGGCTGTGATGGAACAACAGGCTCGGCACCGCCCAATAGACGGTGATGTCCCAAATGATTTTGGCGCTCATCACGCGAGCGTTGCCCAAGATCGCGTACTGGTTTTCATAGATGGGTAGCCAGCCGTCGGCGATCAAGAAGAAGACAGTGTTGTGGATCGCCGCGAGTTCGCTGACGTCCTCGCCTTGCGATGAGCGCACAACCAGGTCGGTGATCAGGCCATTGCCCAGAGAGATCATGTCGAGCCCGGGGGAGTAGAGCGGATCCAAAAAGATGCCGGCCTCGCCGCTCAGGCACCACCGGTCCTCAGAAAACATCTGGGTGCACCAGTAGGAATAGTTCTTCAGGACACGGAAGTCCAGCCGTCCGTCTGCCCGCGCGGCCACTGCCTCTGCGCACTGCGGTTCGTGTTCACGCAGCCACGCCTGGGCCTTGTCGAAGGTATTCAGCTGCTCGAACGGGTGATGGGCCGGATCGGCCACGATTCCGACGCTCATCGCCCCCGATGCCAGGGGGATGAGCCACACCCAATAGCCCTCGCCGACTAGGTGGTTCGTGGACAGGAAGCGTCTCCCGTTCTTGATCCGCCCTCGCCAAGCCGGCTCGTTCGACCACTCCTCGACGTCGATGGGATTGTCGAGTCGGAACCAAACAGCGTTCACGTTGTGGTCGTTGGGCTTGGCCAGTCCGAGTTTCCTCTTCAGCGTTGCGGTACGGCCAGTGGCATCCACGACCCAGGTGGCCTGTAGGTGATCTCGGCCGCTCGGCCCTTTGATGTGCAGTTGATGCGGCTCTCCGGCTTCGCCTAGGTCCACGTAGCGGATTTTGTGTCCGGCGAGGACCTCGACGCCTGCCTCGCGAACTAGGCCGGTCAGGTGGTTTTCGAACCTGCCGCGGTCCAGCTGGAAAGTGGCGCCGGAGCGAGGCTGGTCGCTATGTCCGAGCTCAACGCGGCGGGCGATGTCGTTGTTGTTGCCTTGGCTGAAGAAGAAACGCATGCCGAATTTCTCCAGTTGGTCGCCGTCGAGGTGCTCCCCTAGCTGGAGCGTCTCGCGCAGGTAGTGGGCGCTGATGTCGACGGTGGACTCGCCCACCTTATGGGCGGCTTCAGTGGCCCGTTCGTTCCGTTCGACCATGACCACTTCCAGGTCCGGCTTGCTCAGGATCAGTTGCCGGGCAAGGGTGAGGCCGGCTGCGCCGCCTCCCATGATGGCCACGTCGTAGATGCGGGTTGACAAGTTTGTTGTTTGGTTGTCCATCGTGGGCTCCTTGTCCTTTAGAGGACGGCAACTGGATGCACCGGGCGGCGCGTCACTGGGCGAAGAAGAATTGATTGGTCGCGAGGGACTCCCTAGCATCGTCAGGCAGGTCGTACTCGTTGTAGATCGCGCCGACGGGGCACACTGGCTCGCATGCCCCGCAATCGATGCACACGGCTGCGTCGATGAACAACTGATCGTGGTCCCCGAATTCAGGGCCGTAGGGGTTGGGTGCGATCGCGTCGACCGGGCAGACCTCGTGGCATGAAGCGTCCTTATGCCCGATGCAGCTGTTGGTGATGACGTAGGTCATGACTCCTCCTTGGGTGGTGGTCGGCTGTTTGTCTGCTCTCCGACCGGGAGAGCCCGGCCGCACTTGCGTGGCCCCGGGCGTTCCCCGCTCCGGGGTTCGGATCTAGTCGTGCGCCACGGTGCCCTGCGACTCCAGCTCGCGAAGCAGCACCTCGAGCTCATCCTTGGGGAGGGTTGCAATCAGTGCCTCGAGCTCATCGATCCCTGGCTCGGTGGCGATATCCCCCGGAGCTGCTCCGACGGTTTCGGAAACTTCGGACCCAGACTCATCCAGCTCCGGTTCTTCGGAACCTTCGCTTGTGGTGCTCAAGTCGAGTTTGCTGGCGATGTCGGTGGCCAGACTCGTCACGGTTGGGCTCTGGAGCAGGTCAAGGACATGAAGGTCCACCTGCAGGGTCACGTCGATCCGGTTTTTCATCTCGATGGCCATGATCGAGTCGAGGCCAAGTTGGCTGAGTGCAACATCGACGTCCACCTCGCCAACGTCCAGGCCGAGCACCCGGGCCAGGGTGGCGCGAATGTGATCGGAGAGGAACTGCTGACGTTGCGGCTCGGCGAGCTGGCGCAGGACCTCCAACGTGGCGTCGTTACCTTCCGTGGACCCAGCAGGGCTGCCGGTCGAGGTGACCAGTGTCGAGTACATCGCCGGGATGTTCGCCCCGAACGCAGCTTCGCTAGCAACAGACCAGTCGGCTGCCATCGCGATCAGGTGCGTGCCCTTCTGGTGCAGCAGCCGTCCTAGGATCTGCTTGCCCCGAGCAGGGGTGATCAGCTCGATTCCGCGGCGCTCGTAGAGTTGCTCGAGTTGGAGTTCTTGAACCATCCCGACGCTCCACGGGCCCCAGCCAATGCTCTGCGCCGGTAGTCCGAGGCTGCGCCGGTAGTGGGCCAAGGAGTCGATGAAGGCGTTGCCGGAGGCGTAGTTGCCCTGGCCAGGGGAGGTGATGACCGAGCCGGCAGAGGAGAACAGCACGAAGAAGTCCAAGGTCGGGTCGCTGAACACCTGGTGCAGGTTCCACCCACCCAAGAGCTTGGGCCGCAAGACACGCGTGAACTTCTCCTCGCTCATACGGATCAGGAGTTCGTCGTCGACCACGCCGGCAACGTTCACGACGCCTACGATTGGGGGCGCGTCACTGGCACGGTGCGCCTCGCACCAGGCCTGAAGACTGGTGCTGTCCGTGATATCGACCGCGGCCGTGCGCACCGTGGCACCCTGGGCCTCCAGTGCTGCGAGCCTTCGAACGACGTCGTGGAAAGGTTCGCCGGGCGCGATCTGCTCCCAGGTGCGCCGTTGCGGGGGTGCGGAACGGCTCATCAGAACGAGGTCGCGGGCACCGTTCTCGACGAGGAACTCGGCTACCAACAAACCGAGAGCTCCGAAACCACCTGTCACCAGGTAACTGCCATCAGGACGCGTCTGCACGGGGAAGGGGAACTTCAGGTCCTCGGCGTGGCGGAGCCTGGCCACGAAGCGCGACTCGCCGCGGAAGGCGACTTGGTCCTCACCCGGGTCGGCGAGGAGCCCGTCGACCAGACGCTGTGCCTGGTCGAGGTGGTGGCCCGCCGGGTCGAGGTCATAAATTCCCCCCCACAGGTTGGCGAACTCCTGGTGACCGATGACGCGTCCCAAGCCCCATAGCGGGGCCTGCGCCACTGCTGGGATCGCCGGAGAACCGGCGATGCGGTGAGCTCCACGGGTGGCGAACCAGATCCGGAGATCCTGCTGGTCGCCGATTGCCTTAACCAGGTGGAAAGCCGAGCTCGCTCCCACTACTTGGGTCTCTTCAAGGGCCGCCGCTGAGTCTTGGCTGTGCAGTTCAGCGCTGAGGCTCCACAGGTGCACGATGCCGCTGACGCGCGCTTTGGTGAGTACCTCGACGAGTTTCGGGTAGTGCTCGGCGTTTGCTGCGTCGAGCGAGATGCAGCCGTCGTCTCGTTGGACGAGGTCGGAAACCATTTCGTTCTGCACGCACACCACGTGGCCGCCTGCCGCCTTGAGTTGGCGGGCGACTTCCCAACCAACGCCAGTGTCATCGACGAACACGGCCCACGAGTCTGGCGACGGCTTCTCTTCGTCGCCCTGAACCTGTTCCTCTGCCGCTTGCGGGCGCGACTCCTCCCAAATGAGCTCGAGTAGTCCGCGGTCGAGGCGCTCAAGCGACGCTTCGCCCGCGGCGTCGAGAGCCCGCGCCCGGAAGTCCCTGATTTGCACCAGAGCCTTACCTGTTAGGTCGCAGATGTCGATGTCACTAACGATGTGGTCTGTCTCGGTGGTGACGGGTCGTGCGACAGCGACCATGTCCTCAGCCGGGGCGCCGAGCACCTGAATGCTGCCTATCGAGACCGGCAGGTAGGGGACGGTCGAGGCCCCGTCGGCCGTATCGCCGTTAACGCTTGCGACTAGGAGACCTTGGAAGGCGGCGTCGATGAGAACCGGGTGAAAGAGGTAGTCGTCAGTCCCTGCGGCAACCTCTTCGGGTCCTCGGATGTAGGTCAGGGTGGAACCTCCCCCTGTTCGCACCTCGCGGACCGCCTGGAACGCTGGGCCGTACTCGAGGCCCAGTTCGGCCGTGCGGGCGTAGGCGTTCGAACGCCCGATGCGGGTCGAGCAGGCATCCATGGCTTCGGACAAGTTCACGTCCGTGGTACGCGGCGCATGCAGTCCAAGGCGTGCCTGCGCGTGCACCGTCCAGCGACGCTCGCCGGATGAAGTGGCTAGGAAGCTGGCGATTTCGATGCGGGGCTCCTCGGGGTACAAGGTGGTGCGCACCCGTGAATCGGAGGAGGGCGAGAGGACCAGCGCGTTGCTCAGCTGCATGTCCTTCAGCGCGTAGACACCCTCCCCGTAGACCTCAGTGGCCGCGGTCAACATCATCTCGATCATGGCTGCGGCCGGGACGACTGCCGTGCCCTGCACTTGGTGGTCTGCCAAGTAGGTGGCCCGGTTCAGGTTGAGCTCGATCTCCCAGGTCGGGTGCGCGGCGTTGAGCTGCTGACCCAGTAGCGGGTGGACCTCGTCGTAGTGGCGGTCCTCGGCCGCCTCGGCCGATTCGTTCCAATAGCGTTTGAGTTGCCACGGGTAGGTCGGCAGCTTGACCAGACGACCGCCGTCTGGGTGTAGCGCGGCGAAGTCGACGTCGACACCGTGGCAGTGGAGCTGGCCCAATGACCCGAGCAATTCCTCACGGTCGTTGCCGCCCCGTTTGAGTGAGGGGACAACGGCGGAGTCGATGTTTGCGGAGGCGAGAATCTCTCGCATCGAACTTGCCAGCACAGGGTGGGGCGAGACCTCCACGAAGTGCGTGTAGCCGTCGTCGATCATGTTCTCGATGGTTGCGGCGAACAAGACGGAGGCCCGAACGTTCTGCCACCAATACTGCCCCTTGGCATTGCGCCCGTCGATGCGGCTGCCGGTCACGGTCGAGTACAGAGGAGTGTTGGCGCTGGAGGTCTGCAGGTCTGCGAGACCCGCGAGGATCTCCTCGCGGAGCGGATCCATGAAATGGCTGTGGTAGGGGACCCGGACGTCGAGGAAGCGATGAAAGACCCCGAACGTCTCGAGGTCGGCGGCCATCTTGTCTAGCACTGCGCCCTCGCCGGACAGGGTCACTGCGCTGGGGCTGTTGACGGCTGCCACCGAGACGGTCGGGCCAGCGTCTCGCACTGCCTTCTCGAGCGTCTCGGAGGTCATGCCGACGGCAAGCATCCGACCCTGGCCGGTGGACCGCTGCTGCAGACTACTGCGGGTGTAGATGACTCTCACGGCCTCCTCGAAGGTGAGCACTCCGGCTGCGTACTGTGCGGCGGCTTCCCCAGCGCTGTGGCCGACGATGCCGGCCGGAGCGACACCCCACGACCGCCACAGCTCGTGGAGACCAACCTGGAGTGCGAAGTTCGCTGGTTGTGCCACCTCAGTCTCACCCATGCGTGAAGTGGATTGCGAGGCTGTGAACTCGTCCATCAGCGACCAACCGGTGTACTGCTCAAGTTCGCGGTCACACCGCACGACCGCATCACGAAAGACCGGTTCAGTCTCCAGCAGTTCGCGCCCCATGGCCCACCATTGGGGCCCCATCCCCGAGAACACGAAAGCCACCTTCGGCTCGACACCGGGGTTCACGCGCCCGTTGACTGCCTGGTCTGAAGTCTCCTGGGCACAGAACGCGCTGAGGTGCTCCTTTGCCTGATCTGGGCTGCTCGCCACAATTGCGAGCCGGTGGTCGTGATGCGCACGCCGCAGGCTGGCTGAGTAGGCGATGTCACCTAGGTCGGCACCCGGGTCGCTGAGGACAGCGCGCATTGACGATGCAAAATCGCTGAGGGCTTCGTCGCTCCGCGCTGAAAGAGTGAGCAGCTGCGGTCCGGCGCGGTGCTGGCGGGGAGGGTTCGACAACGCCGGTGGTCCCTCGAGCACCACGTGGGCGTTCGTTCCCCCGAAGCCGAAGGAGTTGACCCCTGCGTAGCGGGGCACGTCGGCGGTCGGCCACGGGGTCTGCTCGCGCGGCACTCGGATACCGAGTTCGTCGAAGTCGATGTTCGGGTTCGGAGCATTGAGGTGCAGGTGCGCCGGAATCGTTCCGTACTTGAGAGCGAGCGAGGTCTTGATGACTCCCGCCACTCCCGCAGCCGCCTCGAGGTGGCCGATGTTCGTCTTCACCGATCCGACGAGTAGGCCGCCCTCCCCGCGCCCCGCTGCGGCAACCCTCCCGATAGCACCCGCCTCGATAGGGTCACCTAGGGGGGTGCCGGTCCCGTGGGCCTCGACGTACTGCACCTCGCCTGGCATGACGCCGGCTCGTTCGTAGGCGGCACGCATCGCGGCCTCCTGGGCGTCGCCGTTGGGGACGGTGATGCCGTTTGTGTGGCCATCCTGGGAGACGGCGGTACCGCGGATCAGGGCGTAGATCGGATCCTCGTCAGCCAGTGCAGTCGAGAGGGGCTTGAGAAGTAGGACGCCAGCGCCCTCTCCTCGCGCGTAGCCGTTCGCTGAGGCGTCGAAGGTCTTGCACCGCCCGTCCGGGCTCAAGAATCCACCCTTGGACTCCGCGATCGTCATGTTCGGAGCCAGGATCACGTTGACTCCGCCGGCGAGTGCCTGAGAGCACTCTTGGTTCCAGATTGCCTGCGCTGCGAGGTGGATCGCGACCAGGGATCCCGAGCAGGCGGTGTCCACACTCATGCTGGGACCGCGCAGGTCGTAGGCGTGCGAGAGCCGGTTCGACAGCATTGTCATCATCATGCCGGTCGCAGAATTCGGTGCGAGTTCATAGCGACTTTGCACGCCGTAGTTCTGCAGCAGCTTGTAGTCGAGGGTGAATCCGCCTATGAACACTCCTACGTCGGTGCCGGCCAGTGCATCCATCGACTCACCGGCGTCCTCGACCGCCTCCCAGGCTGCCTTGAGTAGCAGCCGCTGTTGGGGGTCAAGCCACACCGCTTCACGGGGCGAGATGCCGAAGAAGGGGGCGTCGAAGCCGTCGATCCGGTTTAGAAAACCGCCGCGGGTCGTGCTCATCTTGCCGAGCTTGCCCGGGTCGGGGTCGTAGAACTTCCGGGCATCCCAGCGGTCAGCTGGGACGGTACAGCTGGCGTCGACCGCGTTGCAGAGGAGGTCCCAGAACTTGGCAGGGGAGTCCGCGCCCCCAGGCAGTTCGCATCCGATTCCGACGATCGCGATCGGCTCGGCCTTGCGGTGGGTGTTGGTATCCATTGTGGTGTTGCTCCTCTACAGGTGAGCCAGGCAGGCGGTGAGGTCGTCCACGAGGTGGGTTACGAGAAGGTCCCGAGCGCTGTGGACGAAGAAGTGGTCGCCGGTGAAGGTCTGCAGGGCGAAGTCGCGGCTCGTGTGCTCCCGCCACGGCTCGAGGTCGGTGGCTGGGACACGCACGTCCTGGAGACCACCGAAGGCTCGGATCGGGACATCCAGAGGAGGTTGCTCTTCGTGGCAGTAGGTCTCACATAGTTCGAAATCGGCGCGCAGCGTCGGGAGGAGGGCGCGCATGATGTCGACGTTGTGCACGATCTCCGGAGCCGTACCGTCTTTGAGCAGCACGGTTTTGAGAACCTCATCGGGGAGGTGGTGGATGGTGAAGTTGGGGTTCGGCAGGTGCGGGGCACGGAAGGCTGACAAGAACAGTCTGAGCGGCCGGGGTGACCCTGATTCACGTAGGGCTCGGGCGAGCTCGAAGGCGAGCAGCGCCCCCATACTGTGACCGAATAGGGCGAAGGGTCTGTCCAATAAGGGTTCGATGGCGTGGTGCATCTGTTCGACTTGGGCGCTCAGCGTCCTGGTCGGCGGATGGGCGGCCCGTTCATCCCGTCCGGGCAGATGAGCCGGGATCAGTTTGACTCCGTCGGGCATCGCGTCCTGCCAGGGGCGAAAGACGCTGGCCCCACTGCCGGCATAGGGGAAGCAGAACAGTCGGAGCTGGTCTTCAGGGTCCGGTTTCTCGAACCACACCTCAGGGAGTGCTTGGGCGATCGGTGCCGCGGTTCGGAGTCGATGGACGAGTTCAAGACGAGACGACGGCGCCAGTTTGGCCAGACGCTCCCGCAGGTTGGTCTGGTGCAACGCCGAGCTAGACATTCGTCGCCCTTTGCGGGTTCCCGGTGCGACCCAAGGTGACCCATGCCTGGTCGATGGAAACGGGATGTTCACCGCGGCCGTGACGCGCCAGTGCCGCAGCGAGTAGCGGGTCAGCCCTCCAAGCTTCGACCTGAGCTGTTACCTCGGGGCTGGGCTGGTCGTTCACGATCGTGATGATGGTCTCGACGAGTTGGCCAGCGACGTATTCCAGTTGGGAGACGTTGGCAATCAACTGTTCGTCGAGTGCGTCGTCGTCGAGCTGGGCCGCCATTCCTTCGTGGAGTTCGACGATGAAGGGCAGCAGGGTGTAGGGGTCGGCGAAGGCACCGGAAGCCGGCGAGTCGTCCAGGGCGTGCCATTCGCGGAAGAACTGCTGGATCCTGCCGTGGATCTTCCAGCCCTTGAAGAGGCTCTCGAAGGATCGGGGGCGCTCGCTGAGTTGCTCGAACTTTCGGTGAAAGTACAGGAGCCCGGGCATGGACCAATACATGATCGTGTCCCAGATGACCTTGGCGACCATCACCTGCGGGTTGCCCATGAGCTGGAACTGGTTCTGATAAGCGACAAGCCAGATCTCGCTCATCAGCAGGTAGACTTGGTTGTGGACCACTGTCTTTTCGGTGATGTCCATACCTGCCAGGTCGGCGGCAATCAGGTCGGCGATCAAGCCGTTGCTGATTGCCATCAGGTCGCCGCCGGAGGAGTACAGCGGATCGATGGATACCCCCGCTTCGCCGGTCAAGCACCACCGCTGCGGGGAGTAGACCTGCTTGGCGCCATAGGCGTAGTTGCGCATGGTGCGGAAATCCTGGATCCCTTCAGGATCCGAGTCGATGGCTGCGGCGCACTGAGGTTCGTGTTCGCGCATCCACGCCAGAGCCCGTTCGAGGGTGTTGAAGTTTCCGTGGGGATGAATTGCGTCGTCCGCCACGATGCCGACGCTGGTTGAGCCCGAGGCGAGCGGGATCAGCCAGACCCAGTAGCCGTGACCCATCAGATGGTTAGTGGACAACTGTCGCGCACCTCCGGGGCGCCCGTAGGGCCCGAACTCGACGTCCATGCGCTCCACCCAGGCCGCGTCGTCAGACCACTTGTCGATCTCGATCATGTGGTTGACCCGGACCCACGAAGAGTTGGCGCGGTGCGCCAGCGGTTTTGCGAGGTCTAGTTGGCGCTTGAGTAGACCGTTGCGCCCTGTGGCATCGACGACCCATCGGGCTCGGATCTGGCCGACGTGGCCAGGACCCTCGACGGTAACGGTGTGGGTTTCGCTGTCGTCGAACTCGACTGAGGACACCCGCGTCTGCGACAAGAAGGTGGCCCCTTCGTCGACTATCCGGGTTCCGAGGTAGTTCTCCAAGCGGCCTCGGTCGAGTTGGTAGGCAGGAAGGGGTGCCTCTTCGATTTGCCCGAACTCGACCCTAGTGGCGATGTCGTGGTTGCCCTCATGGGAGAAAAACATTCGAAGTCCGAACTTCCGGAGCTGCTCGGTTTCGAGGTGGTCGCCTAGGTCGAGCACCTCGCGCAGATAGTGGGCTTGCACCTCAACACTGGATTCGCCGACTTTGTGGGCTGCCTCGGGTACGGGGTGAGCTTCGCGTTCGACGACCACGACGTTGACGTCGGGAACTTCGCGTCGCAACTGCAGAGCGAGGGTGAGCCCCGCAATCCCTCCTCCGAGGATGACTACGTCGACGTCGACGGCGACGCGTCGCTCGCCCGCTTCGGCTGTTGGGTGGTCGGTGAGGGGCTTGGGTCGTGCCATCCGAGGTTCCTCCGTGGGGTATCGAGAGTTCGTGCGTCCTTGAGTCGCCGGGCTCACGGGACGGACGAGCACCGTGCACCCGGCGTCCCGACGTTGATCCATTGCTCGGTGGTGGGATTGGTCAGTCGACCGCGCCGGTAGGTGTTCAGAAAGTGGCCAATGGCAGGGTCGTGATGCCATGCTTGGACTTGTTCGAACGCGGCGTCGTTGCCCTGCTCGCCACACACGCGGATTACGGTGCTGACGAGCTGCCCGGCGAGCTGGGCCAGGAAGTCGGCGTTGCCTCGGAATCGCAACTCGAACTCCTGCCCGGTCAGTTCATCGGCCATTCCGGTGTGCAGTCCGAGCATGAATTCGATCGGTGCCAGGAGGTCGATGAACTGCGCGTCAAGGTGCGCATCGTCCACGCAGTCCCACTCGCGGAAGAACTGCTGCATCCGGTTGCTCGTGGCGGACAACTCCTCAAGCGTTTCAGCGACAGATGGCATGGCGCCGACGTGGCGGAACTTGTCTTGGAAGTAGAGGAGGCCGAACACTGCCCAGTAGAAAGCGGTATCCCAGATAACCTTCGCTGACATGACCTGTGCGTTGCCCATCAGGCCGTATTGGTTCTCATAGGTCGCCAGCCACAGGTTGGTCAATCGACGGAACAAGGTGTCGTGTACCTCCGCGGCCCCGGTGACATCTTCGCCCCCACTGCATCGGCGCAGCAGGTCAACGACCAAGCCATTGCCGATTGCGATCAGATCCAGTCCAGGCGAGTACAGGGGATCAAGGAACACTGCGGACTCACCAGTCATGCACCATCTCTGCTGCCCTGAGAACGCCTTCTCGCATGAGTAGGAGTAGTCACGCATCACCCGGAAGTCCTTGACGTCCTCCAGATGGGCGGCGACGGTCTGAGCGCACTGGGGTTCGTGTTGGCCTAAGAAAGAAAGAGCCCGATCCATCGTGTTGAAGGTGTTGAAGTCGTGGTGGTCGGCATCGGCCACGATCCCGACGCTTGTGGCCCCGCTGGATAGCCGGATCAGCCAGACCCAGTAGCCGGGCCCCATGAGGTGGTTGGTCGACAATGCGCGCTCGCCCTCGCTGATTCGCTGGCGCCACCCGTGGTCCTTGGCCCACGCATCGATGTCGATGGGGTGGGCGATGCGGAACCAGGCCGCATTTGCATGGTGCCCGACCCTCGTCTTGGGTAGTTCGAGGTGCCGGCGTAGGAGTTGGGTACGACCTGAGGCATCGATCAGCCAGTTCGCGTGCAGGCTCAAATGTCCCTCGGGGCTGGAAATGTTGACCCGGTGCGTCTCCTCCGATTCGCCGATTTTGATGCTCTCGACCTCGTGGCCAGCAAGGAACAGCACACCTGCGTCTTGGCAGCGTCGGCCCAGTTCGTTCTCCAAGCGGCCGCGGTCGAGTTGATAGCTGGTCAGGGGAGCGAAGATCGAACTTCCGAGTTCGACACGCTCGGAGATGTCGCTGTTGTTGTTGCCGGTGAAGAACATCCTGAGACCGAACTTGCGGATCTGGTCGCGCTCGAGGTGCTCCCCGAGTTGCAGCCTGTCCCGTAAGTAGTGGGCTGCGATTTCAACGGTGGACTCGCCGACCTTGTGCGTTGTCTCCGCCACGGGGTGAGGGTTGCGCTCGACGACTGCAACTTGAAGATCTGGCAGCTCTTGGCGCAGCTCCAGGGCCAACGTCAAGCCACCGACGCCGCCTCCGAGGATGACCGCATCGAAGGCAGGCAGATGAGGCCCTGCCTGCTCGCGGTTCAGCTCCTTCTCCACGTGTCCTCCCGAAGTGCGCTGCCGAATTCTTCGCCGCTGCGTAGTGCCCCTGACTATGGGAAAGACAGTTTCGAGACGCTTACGAGGCGTGAAAGGACCTAAGGGCTGCGAGCCCTTGGTCGCGGCGGAATCTGGGACGGGGAGATATAGCGCCCGTCTGTGCAGCCCGCTTCGCGCCTACCATGCCTGTATGGAGTCCGGGTCCAGAAGTTGGCGTCCCGATTGGCCCTGCCCAGTCCGGGCGATCATCGGGCAACAACGTAGCGGGGGGTCAGACCCGACGATGCGTGTCACCCCAGACGGCCGCATCTGGCGCGGTAGTAGAACCCCTCAGGGGCCTGTCACCTTGGCAATCGGGGTCGACCACGCAGAGGGGGTCGTTCGCGGCGAGGCGTGGGGGCCCGGCGCCGAATGGGCCCTGGAGCAGATGCCCGAACTGCTCGGTGCCGGCGATGACTGGTCGGGGTTCGAGCCTCGCATCCGGCTCTTGGAACAGGTGAGGAGACGCAACCCGCATGCACGGCTCGGCCGCAGTGAGTTGTTGATGGAGTCGCTCGTACCCACGATCATCGGGCAAAAAGTGACCGCGGGGGAGGCACACTCGAGCTTCCGGGCACTGGTGAGGCACTACGGCGAGCCTGCGCCGGGGCCTAGTGGCAAGGTCGACCTGTGGATCCAGCCGACACCTGAGACGTTGCGCTCCATCGCCTCATGGGAGTGGTTGAAGCTGGGTGTCGACCAAGCTCGCAGTCGAGCCCTCGTCTCCTCAGCGCGGGTCGCCTCTTCACTCGAGCGTCTACAGGGTGCTTCAATGGAGGAGATGGATCAGCGCATGCGCAGCGTGGCGGGCATAGGCGTGTGGACCAGCGCAGAGGTGCGCAGGAGGTCTTTCGGAGACCCCGACGCGGTCCCGTTCGGTGACTACCATGTCGCCCGAACAGTTGGCTACGCCCTGACCGGCGCTCCTGTCGACGACGTTGAGATGGAGCGGTTGCTCGATCCATGGCGGCCCCAGCGGGGACGCGTGTTGGCTCTGGTGATGCTCAGCGGAATTCGGGTGCCGCGCCGTGGACCCAGGCTGGGTCCACGCACTCACCTTCCTCGAGGTCGCTAAGCGTGCGTAAGGGGGCCACGCACTCGAACGGGATGAGCACAAGAAGTGTCAACCAGGTTGTAGGCCAGTCCCCGGCGCTGGCGGTGCCCCAGAAGTTCGCCGTGAATTTGCCCCCTGGAGCTCCTCCAGTTGGACCTCAGCTTCCTGCGAAGTCGAGGCGGTGACCGGGGAGGCGCTCCAGTGCCTCCTTGAGAGGACATTGGAAAGGAATAAGACCTTCTCTCACTGGCTTGCCTGACGGTGCCTTGGAGTCGTTGAAGCATGGCGCGCTCACAGTGGGAGATTGCCATGCTTGCGGGCTGGTGCGTCGACGCTCTTGCTTCGCAACATCGCCAAACCGCGGGCGACGGCGCTACGGGTTTCCGCTGGGTCGATGACGTCGTCGACGAAACCCTCTTGGGCTTGCACGTACGGCGTGCTGAGTGCGCGATAACGCTCCTCCAGTTCGTTCCGCATCCCGCTCGGGTGGCTGGCTTCAGCCAGCTCGCGTCGATGCAGAACGTTCACGGCTGCCGTTGCCCCCATCACGCCAACCTCGGTGGTAGGCCAAGCAAGGGAGAGGTCGGAGCCGATGGAGCGCGAGTCCATGACGATGAAGGCCCCTCCGTACGCCTTGCGCACGATCACCTGGATCCTCGGGACGGTTGCCTCGCAGTAGGCATACAGCAATTTGGCGCCGTGGCGGATCGCACCCATCCCCTCTTGGTCGAGGCCGGGAAGGAATCCTGGAACGTCGACGAGAGTCACCAGCGGGATGTTGAAGGCGTCGCAGAAGCGCACGAAGCGCGACGCCTTTTGTGCGCCGTCGGCGTCGAGCGCGCCAGCAAGATGTTGGGGCTGGTTGGCAACGACACCGACGACGGCCCCGTCGATCCTGCCGATGCCACAAACTACGTTCGGGGCCCAATGCTCGTGAACTTCTAGGAGGTCTCCACCATCGAGGAGTTCAACGGCGACGTCAGTCATGTCGTAGACGACGTGTGATTCAACGGGGACTAGATCCCTTAACGCCGGCCTAATATCCTCACTCGCACCGCAGCTTGACTCATCGGGGGGGCCATTCAGACAGTTGCTCGGCAGCAGCGAGACAAGGTAGCGCACATCGTTGAGGCAGTCAGATTCGTCATCGTAAACGAACGACGCGAGTCCGGAGATCTCCGAGTGCAGAGACGGTCCGCCCAGTTCGTCGTGGGTGACGGTGTGCCCGTTCACAGCCGCTACGACGTCCGGACCGGTCAAGTACATGTAGCTGACGTCCCGCACCATGAAGACGAAGTCGGTCAACGCCGGCGTGTAAGCGGCGCCCCCGGCACAGGGACCGAGGATGACGCTGATCTGGGGTATCACCCCCGAGGCATCGACGGTGCGCTTGAAGATGCCTCCGTAGCCATTGAGTGAGTGGACTCCCTCTTGGATGCGCGCCCCGCCGCTGTCTTGGAGAGAAATGATCGGTGCGCCACATCTCATAGCCATGTCGATGGTCTTCTGAACCTTCGCGGCGTGGCTCTCGCCCAACGACCCGCCGAGAATGGTGAAGTCCTGGGCGTAGACGAACACCCGGCGTCCGTGAATCTCACCGGACCCGGTCACGACGCCGTCCGTGTGTGGCCTCTCGGTGGAGCCCGACATCTGGCCGGCGCCTCGATGCTGGCGCAGCATGTCGGTCTCGAAGAACGTCCCATCATCGAGAAGCAGCGCGATCCTTTCCCGGGCCGTGAGCTTCCCTTTGGCGTGCTGTGCCTCAACCTTCGTTGGCCCGCCGCGTAGTACGTGGGCGCGCACCAAGTCCCGTTCACGGCACAGTTCGTCCATGGTTCGCAAACGAGGCGCGGCGTCGGAGACCACTTCAAGGTCAGGTGGCGTAGGCGTTTCGTCCCGAACTTTCCCGTTGACACGCCGCGACTGGGTCGAAGAAGCACTCATCGTCTCAGGCTATCCAGCGCGTTGGGGGCATGGACTTGTCCAACTTCGAGTTGCTCGGAAGGGGGTTTAGCCCCCGCTTCCTGGGGTAACAAAGTCAGCGCGACCGAATGATTCTTTGATCCTAGCGCGTTGACTGATTCCTAGGGGTGGGGCTGGTGGAGCACGTTCCGAGCGCGAAAGCATCAGGCGGAGGCGATAGTGCCTACGCGGTTCATCGGATCGCGATTGCGGAGCTGAGGGGCTCCCACTCCCCACGGGTATCCGGCGAGGATCCGACGCACATCAAGAGTTTGGCCGAGACCGAGGACCGTCTCCCGGCGATCCTTGTGCATCGCCAAACGATGCGGGTGATCGATGGCATGCACCGTTTGAGTGCCGCTCGCTACAGGGGCGAGCAGATGATCGATGCCATCTTCTTTGACGGCGACACCTCCGAAGCCTTCGTATTGGCGGTCCGCGCGAATATCACCCACGGGCTACCGTTGTCGCTGATCGATAGGCATGCAGCAGCTAGGCAGATCTTGAGTTCCCACCCCGACTGGTCGGATCGCTACGTTGCTAGTTGCACTGGCTTGGCCGGCAAGACCGTCAGAAGCCTGCGCGGGCGTTCAACCGAGAACGATCCGCAGTTGAACGCTCGTCTTGGCCGCGACGGCCGCCGTCGCCCACTGGATCCTGCGTCGCTTCGCCGGCGCGCCGCGGCCCTCATTGTCGAAAGGCCCAAGGCCTCACTACGAGAGATCGCCAGGGAAGTGGGTATGTCTCCGACGACTGTGAGTGATGTGCGCGAAAGGCTTCGCCAGGGCGGCGACCCAGTAGGAAAGACGGCTTCGGTGACGCCTCCGGCACCACGCAGAGAGTCGTCGGTGCCGCTGCCCGACAGCGCCATGGTCAATCTGCTGGCCTCGTTGCGTCGTGATCCGACGGTGAGGATGACCCGCACGGGGCGGGCCCTGATCGTGTGGCTGCACAAGCACGCGGTGCAGTGCGAGGACCATCAGCGTCTGCTGGAAGCCGTTCCGGACCACTGCTTGGAGCCGATGGCGCTCTTCGCTGGCAGACTCGCTGAGAGGTGGGCCCTGATCGCCAGCGACCTTCACGAGCGCCTCGAACAACATGCACCCATCAACGAGGAGGAGTGATCGAATCGCCCGCCGTCGCCTTTGTGCGTGAGGACGTGCGGGCTCCGCCCGCGGCGGCTTGGACGGCCTCGGCAGCAGCAGCGGCTCGACCCTCGTCCTCTCGAGCGGCCGAATACATCCGCCGGTACAACGGCAGGGCCAGGGCGGTGGTCACCAAGGCGACCACCACGAGGATCGAGTACATCCGCTGCTCAATGACGCCCAAGCCCAGCCCGATGTTGATGAAGATGAGGATCATCAGGCCACGGGCGTTCATGAGGGCCCCCATTGCCGCGGATGAGCGCCAGTCGCATCGGTAGGCGCGCATAACCACGACCGACGAGGCGGTCTTGGAGACGAAGGCAGCGACGAGGATCACCAACGTGACCGGGATCAGGTGACCGGACAGTTGCGTGATGTCGGTGTTGAGTCCGGAGAAGGCGAAGAACACAGGGAGCATCAGCGACCGCACGGTCGGCAGCACCGATGTCGAGAGGAGACTAGAGAAGCCCTGGACCCTCGGTAGAGCCATGCCCACGATGAAGCCGCCGAAGACCGAGTAGATGCCGATGTAGTCGGTGAACCATCCGGCGCCCAGGACCAGCAGAATCAGAGCCCCAAATAGCCCTTCGCCGATTCGGCCCTCCCGGACAGCTGCCTGCATCGGCTTACGGAACAGCATCGGCAGGACACAGAAGACGGCCAGAGTGAACGCAGACGCAGGGAGGATGGTGCGGACTAGGCCCTCGAGCGGGCCGCCTCCGACGGAGGCACCGACGACGGCAAGAAGGCACCAAGCGAACGCATCGTCGATGGCAGCGGTCCGTGTAGCAATCATCCCGAAGGGCGTGTGCATCATCCCACGTTGCTGCAGGATTCGCGCGAGCATCGGAAACGCAGTCACCGAGAGTGCCCCGCCTACGAAGACCGCGAACAAGGTGCCGTCGATGTTGTCTGGCCTGAGATCACCGGCGACGAGGGTCGCGGCCACGGCGCCGATCACGACAGGTGCCGCTATGCCGGCGGTCGCCATGACGAAGGGCATCGAGGTGTGGCCCGACTTGTGCGCGGGCTCTTTGTGCTCAACGCCGACGACGAACATGTACAGGCTCAGCCCGGTCATGGCGATGAAGAACAGAATGGGCCTCACCTCGGACGTGAACAACTCGCTGGAGACGTCGGGGGCGAGCGCACCGAACAGGCTTGGGCCAAGCGCCACTCCCGCGGCCATCTCTCCGAACACCACAGGCTGACCCACCCATGGCGCAAGCCGCCCGAAAATCTGGGCCGCCGCGAGGATCACGAACATGGCGGCACTGACGCTCAGCAGGAGGTGAAGGTCCTGGTCGCTCACCTCAGATCTCCTATCCCGTTACCAACTGACGGGCGTTCTCAGGCGGGCTGCGTGTCGAAGACTTCCGGAACCCTCAACGCAAGCGTCATGTCCCCCTCGACGGAGAGTTTGCCGCTCATGAAGGCGCGCATAGGGTCCTGTCGTCCTTCCGCGATGGCCATCCACACCTCGCTGGTCGTCGTGAAGGTGGTGTCCGGTGCGTCGACGCCCCCGGGAATGACCCGCCCGGCACCGTCCTCGATCGCGAAGGCCCAGGTGCTGGGTTGCTGGTCAGTCAGGTGCCATTGGATCGTGCACCGAAGGTCTGAAGAGGCGTCTGCAATGAGCCTGTTGGGTAGCTCGTCGAAGAACTCGGTGAGAGTCATAGTCATGATCGCGCTCCAAGATAGGGACTTCGGGGACCAGAGCGAGTGGCTGCTCGGGCTGTTGGAATCCTGACCGAGGAAACTTGCGGCCTTGTTTCACGGATCGTAAGTCCACCCGAGGCTTTCCATGCGGAGATCAACCTGCGCAGCGAAATCATCGACGACGGTGGAACAATACCGAGTTCGGAGGTGATGCGGCCCAAGATCATCGCCAGTGAGTCCTCCGCGCACTGATAGTCACCTCGCACGAGGGCGGTGACGACGATGACGCGGGTGGCCAACTCGTTGTGCCGGTCGACGCGAAGCATCTGGTAGGCGGCCTCGAGCATCTCTTCCTCATGACCCATGTCGATATTGAGGTGGATGGAGCGTGCGATGGCCTGGGCGCAGAGAAACGCGTGTTTGCGTCGGAATGGAACCAGCCACGCCGCATCTTCGCCCTCGATGATGGTCGGGCGCGACGCGTACTCCGCGATGCGGCGATAGTAGTAAAGCGCCTGCTGGAGTTCGTGAGACAGCTCGCAGGCGTGGCCGCGATGGTAATGAAGGTTCACATCGGCCACGTCGCTCCACCAAGCGCCTGCTCCGTCGAAGTTGTAGATCCGGTTCGGATGGCGGGTGATAAAGGCCGATGGCTGTCGGGGTCCAAGATCCGGCTCGAGCATCCGCTTGAGGGCGTGCATGTTGACGTCGAAGAGATTCATCGCGTGCTCGTGATTGGCCTCGGGCCACAGATCGCAGGCGATTTGCTCTGCCGAGCACGGCTTGTTGGGGTTGAGAAGAAACCAAGCAAGCATCTGCAGCCCCTTGCGCCTGATGGATGAAGAAACCAGTTGCTCGTCGCCACGAAAGAGTCGGAGCTC
>JAKDNE010000482.1 GCA_030451965.1 Brachybacterium sp.
CGGATACGACAGCCCCACCAGGGACGCTGGGCGCTTCCCGGCGGGCCGCTGGGTGCCGAGGAGGGACTCGCGGCCTCGGCCGCACGGACGCTGCAGGAGACCACCCGGCTCAGCCCGCGATACCTCGAGCAGCTCTACGCCTTCGGTGGTACGGACCGGGCACCGACAACCGCCGAGCGCACCGTCTCGGTCGTCTACTGGGCGCTGGTGCGGCCGGAGGAGGCCGACGCCGGCGCCGTCGGGGTGAACGTCCAGTGGTTCGTCGCCGACGAGCTGCCCGAGCTCGCCTTCGACCACTCGCTGATCGTCGAGTACGCGCTGTGGCGACTGCGCAACAAGGTCGAGTACTCCCGCATCGCCACCGCCTTCCTCGGCGAGAGCTTCACCCTCGCCGAACTGCGCGGGGTCCATGAAGCGGTGCTCCAGCGCTCCCTCGAACCCTCGAACTTCCGCCGGCAGATCGAGGCCTCGGGTCGGCTCGTGGCCACCGACGCCTATCGCACCGGGGGCCGGCACCGTCCGGCCCGGCTCTACCGCCACGACCGGTCCATCCAGCTTTCCGACAACGGCCCTCTCACCGAGCGCTGACGCCCCGCCCCTCTGGAGTTCGCATGATCAACGCCTCTGTCCACCTGACCCTGCGCGACCTCAGCGCCCGCGGCACCGCGGACGCCGGCTGCTCGACCCGCCTGCTGGACGCCCCCTGGGACGTCGACGCGGCCGATCCCGGCTACGGGCCCGGCGCGTCGATGGCGGACCCGATCCCCGTCGGAGCCCCGGCCCAGGGCGAGATCCCCCAGGAGTACCGCGACGCGAGCGCCGAGGAGCTGGACCGCAGGATCCTCGCCGCGAAGGCTGAGCTCGGGGACCGCGCGCTCGTGCTGGGTCACTTCTACCAGCGCGACGAGGTCATCCAGTACGCCGACTACGTGGGTGACTCCTTCCAGCTCGCCACCGCCGCGAAGAATCGCAGCGAGGCGGAGGCGATCATCTTCTGCGGCGTGCACTTCATGGCCGAGACCGCGGACCTCCTCTCCGGCCCCGAGCAGTCGGTGATCCTGCCCAACCTGGCGGCCGGCTGCTCGATGGCGGACATGGCTGATATCGACCAGGTCGAGGAGGCCTGGGAGCAGCTGATGGAGGTCTACGGCGGCGAGAGCGAGGACGCCGACGGGCTGCTGCCGATCATCCCGGTCACGTACATGAACTCGTCGGCCGCGCTCAAGGGGTTCGTGGGCCGGCACGGGGGGATCGTGTGCACATCCTCCAACGCGACCACCGTCCTGGACTGGGCCTTCGCCCGGGGCCGGCGAGTGCTCTTCTTCCCCGACCAGCACCTCGGGCGCAATACCGCCAAGGCGATGGGCATCGGGCTGGAGCAGATGCCGATGTGGAACCCGCGCCGACCGCTGGGCGGCAACGACGCCCAGGGCCTGCAGGAGGCGAAGGTGGTGCTGTGGCACGGCTTCTGCTCCGTGCACAAGCGCTTCACCACCGCCCAGATCGACAAGGCTCGCGCCGAGCATCCCGGGGTACGGGTGATCGTGCACCCCGAGTGCCCGATGCCCGTGGTCGACGCGGCCGACGAATCCGGCTCCACCGACCACATCCGCCGCGCGATCGAAGGGGCCGAGGAGCCCACCACCTTCGCGATCGGCACCGAGATCAACCTCGTCCAGCGCCTCGCCGCTGCCCACCCGCAGCACACCGTCTTCTGCCTCGACCCGGTGGTGTGCCCCTGCTCGACCATGTACCGCATCCACCCCGGCTAC
>JAKDNE010000100.1 GCA_030451965.1 Brachybacterium sp.
GTGGTGTCCTCGGCGTGCGCGAGGCTCTCCTGCTCAGCGGTGGTGCTCTCACCCGCCGAGGTGGTGCCCGTGGCCTGTGCGGCGGTGCCACGGTCCGGGCGGCGGTGCCGGTTCAGCCGCAGGAGCTGGTACTTCACGCGCTGGGACGCGGTGGCGCGGTTCTCCACGCGGTGTTGGGGATCCAAGGGGTCCTCCCCGAGGACGGGGTCGTCCCCGGTCTGGTATCGGTCCGTCCAGATCTGGATCAGCAGCCATGCCAGCGCGGTGTAGGGCACGGCCAGGATCGCGCCGATGATCCCGCCGACGATCGTGCCGATCGCGAGGGCGAGCAGCACGATCAGCGGGTGCAGGCTCAGTGCGCGTCCCATGACGACGGGCTGGAGCAGGTTGCTCTCGAGCTGGTTGACGACGACGACGATGATGATCACGATCACGGCGTCGAGGGGCCCGTTGGTGACCGCTGTGACCGTGGCGGCCAGCACGCCGGTCACGGTGGCGCCGAGCACCGGGATGAACGCGCCGATGAAGACGATCACCGCGAGCGGGATCGTCAGCGGCACCTGGAGGATGGCCAGCCCGATCCCGATCAGCACGGCATCGACCAGGGCGACGGTGGCGGTGCCGCGCACGTATCCGCCGAGCACGGAGGAGGCTCGATCGATGGACTCGGCGAGCTTTGCGCGCGTGTCGCCGCGGAACCATCGCAGGGCGAAGTCGGCGATCCGCGTCCCGTCCTTCACGAAGAAGAACAGCAGCACGGCGATCAGCAGCAGGCCGGTGACGATCTCGGTCACGGCCGAGACCCCCGTGAGAGTGCTGCTGGCGAGGTCACTGCTGGAGAAAAATTCGCCGAGCTTCTTGGTCGCCGCTGCGAGATCCGGCACCTCGAACGGCAGTGGGCCCGAGGAGAGCCAGTCCCGCAGCGTGTCCCAGCTGTCACCGGCGGAGTCCGTCAGCGTGTCCCACTCGGCACGGATGGCGAGCACCACGGCTCCGAGCGCCGCGGTGACCATGACCACGATCCCCAGGAAGGCGACGGCGGTCGCGGCGAGCGGAGGCCATCCTCTGCGCAGCAGCCAGCGCACCAGCGGCGCGACGGCCGCGGCGAGAATCCAGGCCACGAGCACGGCGACCACCACGACCATCACCCGCCGCAGCAGCCACGCCGCACCGACGACGACCGCAGCGATGAGAAGGATCTGCGCGGCCCGAGCACCGGCCCTGCCCAGCGGTCCTGTCCACGCGCCGGAGGGCTCCGGGGAGCCGGTGCTCGGCGGTGCTGTCATGCTGTTCCTCCTCAGGGGCGGACCGCGCGGAACGCTCGCACGGCCCGCGGTCTCGGATGGGCCTGAGTCTAGAGCCGCCCGCCTCGTGGCGGCCCCTGTCACGGCACCGCCGGCCCGGTGGTGCTGGAGGGGAGGCTACGACCGTCTGGTCGACCTCCGCGGGCGGAGGTGCCTCCGACTGACGGATCTGGAATGGTGAGCACCATGGACGACACCGACACCCCACCGCCCTCCTCGGAGCCGACGACGGGGGCCAGGGTGCTGCTGGTGGCCGATCCCGGCCTGCCCACGGCGAGAGCCCGCGCCATCGAGGGGCAGCTGCAGCAGATGCTCGATGAGGCCTACAGCCCGCCCATCAGCCTCGAGGTGAGCACGGCGATGCTGCGCCTGCGGGCGGACGAGACGCTGGACCTCTCTCAGGCCGAGGAGCTGTCGAAGTCCTTCGGTGATCCGGATGTGGTGCTGCTGCTGACCGAGATCCCGCGCCTGCAGGACGGCCATCCGCTGATCGCAGAGATCTTCCCGGAGCAGAGCATCGCGGTGATCTCCTGCCCCACCCTGGGAGTGATCACCACGGGCCGCCGGATCCTCGACGTGATGATGAGCTGCACGGTGCGGCTGAAGCCGATGCGCGGCGCCCGCGACATCTCGCGCTACGAGCGCTGGTGGACGACGTGGCGAGAGGGAGATGGCGCCGAGGAGCATCCGCTCCTGCTGGGGTCACGGTTCCTCGGGGGAGCCCGGACGGTGACCGGCATGGTCATGGGCAACGAGCCGCTGCGCACCGCGCCGAGGCTCTCCAGTGCTCTGGCGGCCGCCGCCGCGACCGGGGCGTTCGGCATCTTCTACAGCTCGATCTGGTCGATGTCGATGTACCTCAGCACCCAGCGCCTGCTGAGCATCGGGGTGCTCGCGATGCTCGCGATCACGGCCTGGCTGATCGTCGGCAACAAGCTGTGGGACGCCCCGAAGAATCAGGGCCTCGCCCGGGTGGTGCTGCTCTACAACCTCTCCACCGCGCTCACGCTGCTGATGATCGTCGGCCTGCTGTACTTCGCCCTCGTGGTGCTGATCTTCACCGGAGGGCTCATCGTGATCGCCCCGGAGTACCTGTCCGAGATCATCGGGCGTGACGCCGAGGTGGTGCGGTACCTGGACATCGCGTGGCTGAGCGCGGCGATGGGGATCGTCGCCGGGGCGCTGGGGTCGAGCTTCGACAAGGAGACCGATCTGCGCAGCCTCACCCACGGCCAGCGCGAGAGGCAGCGGATGTACACCGAGGAGAAGCAATGAGCGGCGTGAGCGTTCCGGCACGCACCCTCTGGGTGGGATGCGGCCGACTCGGCCTGCGAGCCGGTATGACGCTGGTGGAAGCTGGGGGAGAGGTGCACGCACTGCGCCGCGACGTGAGCGGCCTGCCCGAGGGGTTCCGCGCCGTGCCGGCGGATCTGACGCACCCCGTGGACCGGATGCTCCCCCAGGTCGAGGCGATGGTCATCACCCTGCCGCCACCGGACATCGCCGGCGGTTATGAGACTCCGCTGCGTCACCTGGCCGAAGCCCTGCCTCAGCTGCCGGTGCGCACCGTGTTCGTCTCCTCCACCCGGGTGTTCGAGGGGTACGCGGACCGTGCGGACCCCGCCCCGGTGCTCACCGAGGAGGATGCGCCGCAACCGCTCGGTGACCGGGCCCGCAGCCTGCTGGACGGCGAGCAGACGGCGAGGGACCTCTTCGACGCGATCGTGGTCAGACCGGCCGGGATCTACGGTCCGGGCCGGGACCGGATGCTGCGCACGGTGCGTGAGGGGAGGCCTGTCGCGCACCGGCGGCGCACCAACCGGATCCACGAGGAGGATCTCGCCCGCATCCTGGTCGCCCTGCTCGAGCACCCGGATCCGCCGGGACTGCTGCATGCCGTCGATGATGCCCCTGCTCGCCTCGGCGAGGTGGTCACGCATATCGCCGAACGGCTCGAACTGCCCGTCCCGCCCGCTGCCGTGCCCGATCCCGGCCACGGCACCGTGCTGAGCGGGGCGCGGAGGAAGCAGCTGCTGGACCGACTGCGCCATCCGGACTTCCGCTCCGGGTACGACGAGGTGCTCGCAGAGGCGGGGCGCCGACCGTTCCCCGGCGGTGCTCACCGCGCCTGATCAGGAGCCGTGAGGGTACGGCGCCTCAGGGCGCCCGGGAAGGAACGACAGACCGATCAGGGTCAGCGCGAGGACGAAGTACAGCCAGTCGTCGGCGATGTTGATCGGGACGAAGTTCGCCGTCGAGTCCTTGTCGACGAACAGTCCGAAGATCCACAGCAGCGCGTTGACGATCCCGCCGATCCGCAGATACCACCGCGCCATGCCCGGGAGCCTCGACAGCCCGAGACCGGCGATGCCGAGGAGCAGGTAGATGACGTTGTGCAGCACGGACACCTGGAAGATGCCCAGCAGCATCGCGTCGGAATCGGTGGCCATCTCTATCGAATTGAAGTTCATCGTCAGGACGGGGACGAACCCGGCGAAGCCGATGGCGAAGAAGCCGATGCCGCAGAACAGAGCGGCCACCTGCACCGGGGAGCGCATTCTCATCTGTGCGGCGTTGGGGGTGGTGGGGTCGGTGATCATCGACGATCCTCCGATCGTGAGCTCCGCTGAGGAGCTTCGACGGCACGCCCGGCACGGGGTTCGCGCCGAGCTGGTTCACCACGGAGCGGAACGTTCCGCTTATAACACACACTATGCCTGTACGCGAGACTTTCACAAGGGGCGATTGGGCGGGTGGCCGCTATCGCGCAGTCTCCTCCGCGGCCAGCACGAGAGGCTGCGGATGTGCACAGAGGGCGCCGACCGATAACTGATCGCCACCTGCCAGGTGGCGGACTCCTGCTTCGTCATCGTCAGTCCCATGCCTGACGTTCCGCCCACCGGGCGCTGCTACGGCCCAGGACACCACGTCCTGCGCGGGCATCCAGCCGATGAGGCGACGGCACCGTGTCGCGGGCGCTCCTGATGAGTCGGCGCGAGCTCTGGACGAACGGGCCCGATTGCGGTTAAAGTCTGGCCGTAACGTCCACTCCAGATCGGATCGACCATGCAACGTCGCACCGTCGTCTTCGACTTTGACGGCACCCTCGCACTGGGCCGCGGCCCGCTTGATGCTTACGCCGCCAGCCTCGGCCCGTTGGCCGGGGAAGATGTCGTCACGGCCTGCCAGGAGGCGATCGGACTCTTCGATGCGGGCGGCACACGGTTCAAGGACGCCTACGACGCCGTCCGGGTCGCAGCCCTCGAGCACGGGGCCACCGACGACCAGCTCTCCGCTGCCTACCTGCACAGCCGGGAGCTCCTGGCAACCGGCGCCGCGCCTATCCACGCCCCCGATGGGCTGGTGGACTTCATGGCAGAGCTCGCGCGCAGCGCGGTCTGCGTGCTCGCCACGAACGCTCCCGAGGTCGGAATCGATCGCGCCCTGTCCGTCCTCGGAGTCACAGATGTGCTCGCCGGGGTGCACTGCGCCGTCGGTAAGCCGGCGGGACTGGGACCGATCATCGCCGCCCATCTCGCCCACGGACCGACGCTCGCCGTCGGCGATATCTGGGAGAACGATCTCGCCCCAGCCCAACTCCTGGGAGCGGACACGGCCCTGGTTGGCGTCACCGACCCTGCCGGAACGGTGACCATGCGCGGCGCCACCCTCACCGACCTGTACGACGACATCCTGACTTGGGCCACTCAGCCGCGCACCCCGACTCCGGTGCCGTTGAGCGCCGGCCAAGCTCCCGGAAGGGCCCTCTGACATGCGAATCTCCTCAGCAATACCTGCCGCGTTGGCCGTAGCCGCCCTCGCACTCGCTGGCTGCAGCTCTCCCGACGGAGCCGCCGACGGCGAGTGGCCGGAAGAACTCACCATCTCGCTGGTCCCCTCCGTCCAGGGAGAGGATCTCGCCGAAGCGCTCGGCCCTCTGACCGACTACCTCTCCGACGGGCTCGGAATCGAGGTCAATGGGGTGGTGGCCACGGACTACGCGGCCACCGTCGAGGCTCTCGGTGCGGGCCAGTCCCAGGTCATCATCACCGACGCCGGCTCCCTCTACCACGCCACGACGCAGTTCGACGCCGAACTGATCCTGCGCGATGTCCGGTTCGGAGCCACGTCCTATGCCTCGATGGCCGTGACGAACAACCCCGACAAGTACTGCGACGGGGAGGTCGTGACCGCCAGTTACGAGGCCTCCGACGACGAATTCTCCTACTGCAACGGAATCGAGCCCGGGTCCGAGGCGACCGGCGAGGGCCCCGGTGGTCTCGAGGCTCTTGCCAAGATCGACGCCGGCGCTCCCGTCGCGCTGCAGGCAGCCACCTCCCCTGCCGGGTACCAGTACCCGATCGTGAGTATCAAGGAACAGGGGATCGACACCGATCAGGACATCGACCAGATCCCCGTCGAGGGCAACAACAACGCGATCCTGGCCGTCTACAACGGCGATGCCGAGGTCGGCTTCGCGTACTGGGACGCCCGCGTGGACGTGCTCGACGAGGCGCCCGACGTGGCTGAGAAGACGGTCGCCTTCGCTTATACCGACATGATCCCCAACGGCGGCGTCGCCGTCTCCGACTCCTTGCCCGACGACCTGGTCGCTGAGCTGACCGAACTGATGGATGGCTACGCCTCCTCGTCCGATGAGGCCGCCACGATCATGTTCGACCTCGTCGGGCTATCGGACTGGACCGACGAGACCGCCGAGGACGAGATCGATCGTTACGGCGAAGTGCTCGAGCAGTTCACCAACTGACGTCCCGTCTGCCCCCTCACTGATAGGCCGAATCACATGACGGAACAGTCCCCGCCGGCCCAGTCCTCGGAGAGCTCGGCGCCGTGGTCCATCTCCCTGGCTGACGTCAGCGTCACCTACCCCAACGGCACCAGAGCCTTGCGGAACGTCTCAGTGGACATCGGCGCGGGGGAGATCGTCTCGGTGGTCGGCTTGTCAGGATCCGGGAAATCCACCCTCATCCGCACCATCAACGGTCTGGTGACCGCCACCTCGGGCACGGTGACGGTCGGCGGACACGACGTCACCAGCTTGCGCGGGCGGCGCCTACGCGAACTGCGCGGCCATATCGGAATGATCTTCCAGGGTTTCAATCTGGCCGACCGGGTGAACGTGCTCAACAATGTGCTCGTCGGCCGGTTCGCTCACACGCCGACCTATCGCACGCTGCTCGGGCTCACCACGGCCGCCGATAAGGACCTTGCACTGCAGGCACTCGATTCGGTCGGGATGCTCGAGAAGGTCTGGACCCGGGCCAGCTCCCTCTCCGGCGGCCAGAAGCAACGGGTGGCGATTGCCCGGGCACTGGCCCAGGAACCATCGATCATGCTCGCCGACGAACCGGTCGCCAGCCTCGACCCGCCGACTGCACATGCCGTGATGGGCGACCTGGCCCGCATCAACGCCGACCGGGGGCTGACCGTACTCATCAACATCCATATGATGGATCTGGCTCGTCAATACGCGAACCGCATGATCGGGCTGCGCGACGGCGAGGTTGTCTACGACGGTCCCGCGGGCACCGCCACGGACGCCGACTTCGCGCAGATCTATGGTCGACCGGTGCAGACCGATGACCATTCGGGGAGTCAGAGGTGACCGAGCGCGCCACCGCTCCCCTGCAGCTGCCAGAGCGTTCACGCAGGCGTTGGCCGGCCGTGGGTGCCACCGCAGCGATCGGTATCTTCACGGTGCTGACCTGCCTGCCGGCCATCGGCGGCGTCGATGTCGACTTCTCGGCACTGGTGCGCAACTGGAGCAATGGCGCCACGAAGGTGAACCAGCTCCTGCATCCGAACTTCGCGTTCCTGCCACGCACCGTGAGCCCGATGCTGGAGACGCTCGCGATGGCCGTCGCCGGCGCGGCGTTCGCGGCCATCGTCTCGATCCCGTTGACCCTGTGGGCGGCACGACCGAGCAATCCGAACCCCGTGACCCGCCAACTCGTGCGGTTCATCATCAACATCAACCGTGCCGTACCTGACCTGGTGTACGCGACCGTTCTCGTAGCGATGCTCGGGGTCGGGACCCTGCCCGGGTTCGTCACCCTCTTCCTGTTCGACCTGGGTGTGGTGGTCAAACTCGTCTCCGAAGCGATCGACTCCTCCGACCATCCATATCTCGAGTCCGGTCAAGCCGCCGGAGGCACCCAGGCACAGATCAACAAGGTCACCTTGCTGCCACAGTCATGGACGCTGTTCGCGAACCAGTGGCTGTATTCACTCGAGCTGAACGTCCGCATCTCAGCGATCCTCGGGATCGTCGGTGCCGGCGGGATCGGGCGGCTCCTGGATGAGCGGCGCGGCTTCTACATGTACGGCGACGTCTCCGTGATCATCCTCGAGATCCTCGTGGTCATCGTCCTCATCGAGGCCTGCTCCACCGCTCTGCGGAGGAGGCTGCGATGACCCTCACCTCTGCGCCGCGGCGAGCGGCAGCGACCCTGCCCGTGCCGCCGTCCCGAGCGCCGGCAACGATCCTCGCCGTGGTGGTCGGGGTGATCATCCTGATCGCCACCGCCGGCCTCGACATCGAGTGGACCGAGCTGGGCGACGTGCCCAGCAGGGTGGTCAACTACCTGCAGCTGATGTTCGCCGATCCGAATTGGGACAAGCTGCCACGTGCACTGTTCGAGACCTGGCGATCGATCTCGATGGCGTGGCTCGGGGCCATCGGCTGCGTGGTGGCATCGATCCCATTGGGAATGCTCGCCGCTCGGGGCGTCGGGCCGACCTGGCTGCGGTACCTGCTGCGGGGCGTCTTCGCGATCATCCGGGCCGTGCCCGAGGTGATCATCGCGCTGATCCTCCTCACCGTCACCGGACTGACCCCATTCACGGGGGCCCTGGCGCTGGGGATCGCCGGGATCGGCACGCAGGGCAAGTGGGTGTACGAGACGATCGAGTCCGCGCAGGAGGGAGCATCCGAAGCGGTTCGTGCTGCCGGCGGCAACACCCTCGAGACGACTCGTTGGGCGCTCTGGCCCGCGGCCGCACCGGCCCTGATGTCGTTCGCGCTGTACCGGTTCGAACTGAATATTCGCATGTCGGCCGTGCTGGGACTCGTCGGGGCGGGCGGCATTGGGAGCATGCTGGCCAATTACGCGAACTTCCGCGCGTGGGACACTGTCGGGATGCTGTTGATCGTCGTGGTGGTCATCACGATGTGCTTCGATCTGATCTCCGGATCGATCCGTCGCCGCATCATGGAAGGAGCACGGCCCCGTGGCATGGACAGGTCCCACTGAGACGCCGGTATCCGCGCGGATCGCCACGTTGACCCCCTCACTGCAGCCGAGCGAGCGCCGGGTGGTGGACGCGATTGCGGCTGACCTCGCCGCAGCCGTGGAGTGCACGGCCCAGGAACTCGCCAATCGGGTCGGAGTCGGCCGGGCGAGTGTGATCCGCACGGCGAAAAGCCTCGGCTACGACGGTTTCCCGCAGATGCGGGTTGCGCTGGCTCGGGAACTGTCGTTCCTTCCCTCGCGCTCGGATGACGACAACTCCGTAGGGCTTCTGCGCGGCACGATCGAGAAGTTCGGCCATAGTCTGCCGCGGCTGACCGAGGCCTTGACGGAGGAGGCGGTGACCGACTTCGTGGCGGCTCTCCACGAGGCCCGCCGCGTGGTCATCGTGGCTGCCGGACTGTCAGCGCCGCTCGGACTCGATGCTGCCATGCGGCTCAGTTCTGCCGGTCGGCCGGCAGAGTTCCTCCAGGATTCACTTGCCCAGCAGATCGCAGCGGGCAGCCTGGAGCCTGATTCGGTGTGCCTGGTGATCTCCGGATCAGGTGCCACGAAAGACAGTCTGGCCGCTGCCAGCGCCGCCCGAGCTGCGGGAGCCACCGTGTTGGTGATGACCTCGTTCGCGCGAGCGCCCCTGGTCGCCCTCGCCGATGCGGTCATGGTGATCCCGCCCGTCAGCGAGTCCTTTCCCGACGAATTGCTCCACACCTCGCGGGCAGCTCTCGCGCTGGTGATCGAGTCCCTCGTGCAGGTGCTCCTGGTGTACCGAGGTGACCGAGGTCGAGAGGCACGCGAGGCGGCCCTGTCGCTCGTGGAAAAGCGTCTCAAGGCATAAGCGGCACCTCACCTGTCACCACGACTGGTGACTGCGTCCGCGTTCATCTCTCCCAGACGGCGCCCTCGGGCAGGAACGATCTCACGTCCGTGTTCCGGATCTTCCGTCCTGTTGACGACGCGATGCTCGACGGGCCGGGGTGCGGACCCAAGCCCGGCGCGGCTCGAGGGGACGACATCGACCGTGGCGGTGAGCCGGGCGCGGTGCCGCGCCCGGCG
>JAKDNE010000483.1 GCA_030451965.1 Brachybacterium sp.
CCGTTGTGGAACCCTTCGGCGACGCCGTGCCCGGTGTAGTCGCGCACCGACTCCATGCCGTGCCGGGCGGTGAACTTCTCGATCACGCGCCCGATCACGTTGACCTCGCGGCCGGGGCGGGCGACCTTCACACCCCGCATCATCGCCGCATGGGTCTTCTCCACCAGCTCCTGCGCGCGCGGATGGACGTCGCCCACCAGGAAGGTGGCATTGCAGTCGCCGTGCACACCATTCAGGTATGCGGTGACGTCGACGTTGAGGATGTCCCCGGACTGCATGACGGTGGAATCGGGGATGCCGTGGCAGATCACCTCGTTCAGGCTCGTGCAGCAGGACTTCTCGAAGCCCAGGTAGCCGAGCGTCGAGGGGTAGGCGCCGTGCTCGAGCAGCACCTCGTGGACCACTGCATCGATGTGGTCGGTGGTCACGCCGGGCTCCGCCGCCTCGCCGGCGGCCTGCAGCGCGAGCGCGGCGACCCGGGACGCCTCGCGGACCCGGGCGATCACGTCGGCGCTCTGGACGTACGGGCCGGTGTCCGAGACGGCTTCGTCCTTGCCGACGTACTCCGGGCGCTCGATGGTCGCGGGAACGCTGCGACGGGGGCCGAGAACGCCCGGCACCAACAACTCGCGCTCTTCTGGACGGAACCATTCCTGCTCTACAGTCATGCCCACCAGTCTCTCACCGACATCGAAGGAGACCGACGTGACCGAGGGCACGCAGTTCTACTACAACCTGACCACCGGCACCGTGGAGGAGGGGCACCAGTCCCCGGGCACGGAGCTGATGGGCCCGTACGCCACGCGCGAGGAGGCGGCGCGCGCGCTGCAGACCGCCGCGGAGCGCAACAAGTCCTGGGACGAGGAGAACGCGGAGTGGGAGGGCTACGGGAGCGAGGGCTCGGGGTCCGACGGGTCGCGCTGACCCGTTCGGCCCCTCTCCCGCAGGCTCACTCGAAGGAGTGCTCGGGCCCGGGATAGGTGCGCTCCGAGACCTCTTCCCGGTACTGCTGAGCGGCCTGCTCGAGCTGGGAGCGCAGGTCCGCGAAGGTCTTCACGAACTTTCCGTGGAACCCGGAGAGACCGGCCATGTCCTGCCACACCAGAACCTGCCCGTCGCAGTCGGGGCCGGCCCCGATGCCGATCGTTGGCACCGTCAGCGCCGCAGTGACGGAAGCGGCGACGGCCGCCGGGACCAGCTCCAGCACGATCGCTGCCGCGCCTGCGGCCTGCAGCGCGAGGGCGTCCTCCCGCATCTTCTGCGCTCCTGCCTCGTCCCGTCCCTGCACCCGATGTCCCGACAGCGAGTTGACCGACTGGGGCGTGAAGCCGAGGTGGCCGAAGACGGGGATCCCGGCCCGGACCAGCATCCGCACCTGCGGGGCCATCTCCTCGCCGCCCTCGAGCTTGACCGCGCCGGCACCGGCACGCATCAGCTCGACCCCGTGGTGCAGTGCATCCTCGGGCCCGCCCTCGTAGGTGCCGAAGGCCAGATCCGCGACCACCAGGGGACGGGTCACGCTGCGGGCCACGGCGCCGGTGAAGGTCAGCATGTCCTGGTGCGTGGTGGAGGTGGTCGAGTCGTAGCCGAGCACCGTGGTGCCCACGGAGTCGCCCACCAGCAGCACCTCGATCCCGGCGGCCTCGAAGGCGCGGGCCGCGAACTGGTCGTAGGCCGTGAGCATCGAGAACGGTCGACCCTGCGCCTTCGCCTGCTGCAGGTGTCGCAGCCGGATCGTGGCCGGGGCGGCGGTGCCGGGAGTGGA
>JAKDNE010000101.1 GCA_030451965.1 Brachybacterium sp.
GCTCGGTGAGGTAGATGGCCCGGTTCTCGTAGACCCAGTCGTGCAGCATCGTCTGGCCGTCCGCAGTCGCGGCGATCACCGCGAAGAACGGGAGGTTATCGATGTTCAGACCGGGGAAGGGCATCGGGTGGATCTTGTCGATCGGGGCCTTCAGATCCGAGGGATGGGTGGTGACGTCCACCAGGCGGGTCTTGCCGTTCTCCGCCATGTACTCCTCGGAGCACTCGTAGCGCAGGCCCATCTCCTCCAGCAGCGCCAGCTCGATCTCCATGAACTCGATCGGCACCCGGCGCACCGTGATGCTCGAGCGGGTCACGATCGCGGCCGAGATCAGGCTCATCGCCTCGATCGGGTCCTCGCTGGGGGCGTAGTCCACGTCGGTGGAGATCCGTGCTCTGCCCTGCACCCGCAGGGTGGTGGTGCCGATGCCCTCGATGGCCACGCCGAGCTTCTCGAGGAAGAAGCACAGATCCTGGACCATGTAGTTGGGGCTGGCGTTGCGGATCACGGTCTCGCCCTCGTACAGCGCCGCCGCCAGCAGAGCGTTCTCGGTGACGGTGTCCCCGCGCTCGGTGAGGACGATCGGCCGACGGGCGCCGGTCACCACGGAGGTGGTGGCCTGGTAGTTGTGATCGGTCGCGACGACGTCGAGACCGAAGTGACGCAGCGCCGACATATGCGGCTCGACGGTGCGGGTGCCCAGATCGCAGCCGCCGGCATAGGGGAGCTGGAACTCTCCCGCACGATGCAGCAGCGGCCCCAGGAACATGATGATCGAGCGGGTGCGTCGGGCGGCCGTGGCATCGATCGAGGTGAGATCGAGCGTGGCGGGGACGCGGAGCTCGAGGTCATTGTTCGCGTTGAGCCAGGTGGCCTTCACCCCGATCGACGTGAGCACCTCGAGCAGCCGGTTGACCTCCTCGATGCGCGCGACCTTGCGCAGCACCGTGGTCCCGGTGTTCAGCAGCGAGGCGCACAGCAGGGCGACCCCCGCATTCTTCGAGGACTTCACATCGATCGCCCCGGACAGGGTGGTCTCGCCCTCCACACGCAGATGGCTCGCGCCGGAGCTGCCCAGCCCCACGAGCTCGGAGTCGAGGGCGGAACCGATCTTGGAGATGGTCTCCAGCGTGAGGTTCTGCTGGCCCTTCTCGATACGGTTCACCGCGCTCTGGCTCGTGCCGAGCTGGACGCCGAGCTGGGCCTGGGTGAGGCCGGAGTGCTGACGGGCATCTCGGATCAGGGTGCCGATCCGTGCCAGGTAGTCCTCGTTCTCAGTCATATCGTGACCGTAACTCACAGATGAGATATGTACTGGTGAGAGTGGGTGCGTCGATCCTCACGTTGCGCCGGCGCGTCGGAGGGCAGTCACCTGGGGGCCAGGATCGGGAGTCCTTCCGAATGCCCGGCGATCCGGTAGGAGCGGGCCGGGTCATAGGGCTCCACACGCACGTGCATCCCGGCCTCCTCGGGGGTCCGATCCGCCTTGCGGTTGTTGCACTCCTTGCAGGCCGAGACCAGATTCGTCCAGCTCGAGGGCCCACCGCGGGAGGACGGCAGGATGTGGTCGACCGTCGCCAGCAGGGCCTCGCAGGCCGGAGTCTTCGAGACGCTGCGGCTGCAGTAAGCGCAGGACCAGTGATCACGCTCGTGGACCGCCCGGTAGGAGAACCCGACGGAGCGCTGGCCGGCGCCCTCCACCCAGGCGCCGCTCAGCTCGCGGGTGAGCTCGAGGGCGGTGGGGACGATGCGGTCCCCGAGCATGGTGAGCTCCACCGGGTCCGCGACCTCGCGGCGGATCATCCCGAAGGCATGACGGACGGTCGTGGTGTGCAGGAGCTCGCCGATCCCCGTCTCGGGGTCGTACCCGAGGTTGAAGACCCTGACCTGTGCCACGCTGCCACCTCCGCTGGTCCCAGTGTCGCCGATCCCCGACGACGCGACCATCGAATTTATGCGGAGGCCCGGCATCGACGCGGCAGAGGGCACCACCCCGCGCGACGCTTCCTGAGGCATGCTGGGGGGATGGCGGACGAACAGGGAGCCCAGCGGTGGGAACGGGAGCAGGTGCTGTCCGAGTACGGCACCTGGCGGCTCACCGCAGACGAGGACGCGCCCGTCGCCGAGGAGATCCGCACCCTCGAGACCCTGCTTCGGCTGAAGGCCGAGCAGCAGGACAGTCCCGACCCGGGGCTCTGGACCGAGGAGCTGGCCACCGAGCTGCTCACCGTCGTGGTGCCGCGCACCGTGATCCAGCCGCGCGAGCACGTGATGGACCTGGTGCCCACCCTGATCCGCTTCGTCACCTACCTGCGGGAGACCGGGCGCTGGCATCCGGGGGCGATGAGCGCCACCGAGGCGCCGGGGGTGCTCGGAGGGCTCGAGTTCGCGGCTCTCGAAGCGGCCGACGACCCCTCCCGCCGCTCCTTCTCCACCAACATCCTCGGGCACGGCATGGCCCTCGGGGTCGACCTCGAGGACGGGGACGAGCTCGCGGCGTTCATGAACTGGTACAACTCCCTGCCCGACGACGAGCGGCTCGCTCTCAGCGAGACGGGCCGGCTCGAGCATCCCACGACGCCGTACGACCGGGAGGCCTCGCTCCGGGCCGCGCAGGCGGAGGACCGGTCCAGCAGCTCGTGGCCCTGGTTCCTTCCCGGCCCGGAGGACTCGGAGGGCACCGTGCTCATCGAGGGGGCCATCGCCGAGGACACCGCCCCCTACACCGGGAACCACTTCGTGGAGCGGGCCGCCGCACTCCTCGAGCACATCGGCGAGCAGCCGCGGAAGGTCACCAGCACCGGTGCCCTGAACCGAGCCGACTCCGCGGCCGTGCTCGACCTGCTGGACCTGCCCCCGTCGCTGCGCACCATGTGGGAGCGACCGGAGCTGGCAGGTCCCTGGGTGACGCTGCTGGACGGCGGATGGCTGGAGATCACCTCAGGCACCGTGCAGCGGCTGGCGGGCCCGGTGCCGTACGTGCCGCTCGCCGTCGGTGGCGAGGGCTTCGTCGAGTTCGGCCACGCCGTGCTCACCGCGTCCCTGTTCGGGAAGGACACCCGGGACGCTGAGGACGGTGGGTTCCGCGGCATGCCCGACACGATCGCCGCGCTGCTGGTGGCATGCGGCCCGGAGGGGCTGCTGCTCCCGGATCTGCAGTCGCCGCGGGCCGAGGAGCTGCCGGTCCCGATCGATCCTGCCACCGGTGAATGGGACCGCGAGGAGCTGCACCGGCTGGTCGCCGTCAGCCGCGACCTGGAGGACCTCGTGAGGATCGGGATCCTCAGCAGGCAGGGACGCCTCCACACGGGTTCTGCCGCGGTGATGGCGGCACTGGCCGCGCTCGTGAAGGATCGGGGCGAGCAGAGCGGCTTCACCCTGGGGTAGAGGGCCGGAGCTCAGCGCACCCCGCGCATGCCGTGGCCGACGGGCTTGGCGATCACGAGCATGACCAGACCGATCGCGATGGTGATCGCGCCCAGGGCGCCGAAGTAGGCCACCTCGGTCTCTGCCGAGTAGAAGGTCGCCAGCGCACCGGAGAGCGAGGTGCCCAGCGCCACCGACAGGTTGTACAGCGCCATCATCAGCACCGGGTAGGCGCGCGGCGCCAGCTTGGTGGCCAGCGAGAGGCCGACGGGGGAGAGCCACAGCTCGCCGATCGTGGCGACCATCATGATCAGCGCGATCCACAGCACCGGCACCGAGGCCACGGAGGCCATCGGCAGGAACAGCAGGAATGCGGAGCCCATCAGGATGATGCCCACGCCGAACTTCCGCGGGGTGCCCGGCTGGCGGGGGCCGAGCTTCGTCCACAGCATCGCCAGCAGCGGCGCCAGCACGATGATGAAGAACGGGTTGAAGGACTGCACCCAGGAGATCGGCATCTCCCAGCCGAGGACCTCGCGGTCCAGTCGGGTGTCCGAGTACAGCGTGATCACCGTGAACTGCTGCTGGAACAGCGCGAAGAACGCGGCGGTGCCCACGAACAGCGGGATGAAGGAGACCACCCGGGAGCGCTCCTCGGAATCCAGCTTCTTCGAGGTCAGCAGCAGGGCGAAGATCGCGATCGCGCCGAGCACTGCGAGGCCCGCGACGACCGTGGCGAGGTTGTGCGCGTTCAGCACCCCGGTCAGCACCAGCACCAGCACCAGCACGACCGCGCCGATCCCGAGGCCGACCCACAGCGGGTACTGCGCGCGGGGGAGCGGGTCCGGGACGGCGTGGACGCTCTCCGGCAGCCCCTTGCGGGTCAGGACGTACTGGGTCAGGCCCACGGCCATACCGACGGCGGCGAGACCGAAGCCGAGGTGGAAGCCCCACTGCTGCTGGGAGAAGCCGGTGATCAGCGGGCCCAGGAGGCCGCCGATGTTGATGCCCATGTAGTAGATCGAGAAGCCCGCATCCCGCCGCGGGTCATCGCGCGAGTAGAGGGAGCCGACCAGGGTCGCGGCGGTGGACTTCAGACCGCCGGAGCCGACGCCCACCAGCAGCAGGCCGGCCATCAGACCGGGGATCCCGGGCACCAGCGCGAGCGCGATGTGGCCCAGCATGATCATCACGGCACTGCCCAGCAGCGTCCTCTCGGCGCCGAGCAGCCGGTCGGACACCAGCGCACCCAGGATGGAGAAGAGGTATACCGACCCGCCGTAGGCGCCGACGATGCCCAGCGCGACGGTCTCGTCGATCCCGAGGCCGCCGTCGGCGACCGCGAAGTACATGAAGATCGCGAGGATGCCCTGCATGCCGTAGAAGCTGAAGCGCTCCCACAGCTCCACGCTGAACAGATTCGCGAGCGGACCGGGCTGTCCGAGGAAGGTGCGACCGGAAGGGTTGTGGGCATCCGGTTCGAGCGTCTGCGCGGCGGTCCCGCTGCCGGCAGCAAGGCTCTCGGACCTGCTCGAACGGTGATCGGGGATCTCGGGAGGATTCACGGGGAGCAATGCTGTGACATCAGCACGCACGATCTCAACGTGGGGTGCCGGGGTGTGAGAAGCCAGTCTCCGGTGCAGGTGTCAGAAAACTCGAGCGGGGGAGAGATCCGGCATCGTCGTGACCCCGAACTCGTGCTCGAGCACTCGGCGGGCGGCATGCCAGCCGGACATGCCGTGCACCCCCGGCCCCGGAGGCGTCGCCGAGGAGCACAGGTACCAGCCGGTGCCGCCGAGCCGGTACGGGTCCCACCGCGCGGTGGGACGGGCGATCATCCCGGCCATGGTGACTCGGCCCATCGAGATGTCGCCGCCGACGAGGGCCGGGTTATGAGCATCCATCTCGGAGGCGGGGATCCCGCGGGCGGCGACGATCAGGTCGCGGAACCCGGGGGCGAAGCGCTCGATCTGCGCGGTGACCAGTGCGGTGGGATCGGTGGTGTCCCCGGCGGGCACGTGCGCATAGGACCACAGCGGTCGCAGCCCGTCGTGGATCCGTCCCGGATCGACCACCGACGGGTCGCTGACCAGGGTCATCGGCCGTGCGGGCAGCCTGCCCGCGGCGACCTCCGCTTCGGCGTGGGCCATCTGGGCCCGGGTGCCGCCGAGGTGCTGGGTGCCGGCCTCGCCGACCTCCGGGTCGCGCCATGGCACCGGGCCGGAGAGCACGAAGTCGACCTTCGCCACGCCGTCGCCATGCGGGAAGCGGCGCAGCGCCCGCTCGAGCGAGGCCGGCAGGCGGGTGCCGAGGATGTCGGCCGCGGCCGGGGCCGGGGTGTCCAGCAGCACCGCCCGGGCCGTCGGCACGTCCCGCCAGCTGCGCACGTGATGGTCCGTGCGCAGCGTCCCACCGTGGGCCCGCAGATCCGCCACCAGGGTGTCGATGATCGACTGGGAGCCGCCGACGGGGAGCGGCCAGCCGACGCCGTGAGCGATCGTGCCCAGCAGGCCGGCGGTCGCCGCCATCGCCAGCGAGGGCATCGGGCCGATCGCGTGCGCCGCCACGCCGGAGAACAGCGCCCGGGCCCGCTCGGTGCGGAAGGGAAGCCCCCAGGCGGGGGTGCCCTGTGCTGCGATGAGGGCACCGAACAGCGGGGCGACGGCGAGGGTCGCCGGATCCAGCAGCGCCGGGGGGAGGGAGCGCTTGTCCCCGAGGGCGAGCTCGACCACGAGGTCCTGATGACGGGACAGCGTGCCGAGCGTCGCCCGCCAGGCGCGGCCGTCGGTCCCGAGCCCGTCGGCCGTGCGCTCTGCATCGCGCCAGGCGATCGCCGCCGGTTCGTGGTCCAGCGGCTGCGCATAGGAGGCGGTGGGGGCGATCGCCCGGACCCCGCGGGCCTCCACGTCGAAGGCGGCGAAGAAGGGGCTCGCGAGCGCCAGCGGATGGGCCGCCGAGCAGATGTCGTGCACGATCCCGGGAGCGAGACCGAGGTCCAGGGTGCGGGCCCCACCACCGATCGTGTCCTCCGATTCGAGCACCTGCACGCTCAGTCCCGCGCGGGCGAGGGTCACCGCGGCGGCGAGTCCATTGGGGCCGGAGCCCACGACGACCACATCGACCTCGGGGACGGGCTGGGTGCTCATCACTCCAGCCTAGAGCAGGCGCGATGGCCACCCCTCGGGTATTTACGGAAGGGAGACGTAGCGTAATGTGGGGGTATGCAGACCGCCACCGACCGTTCCCTCCCCGCCGACGCGCCCGCGAAGCGCCCCGCGAAGCGGCAGGCCGTGCTCGAGGTGCTGGGCAAGACCCGGATCTCGCCGCGCCTGCTGCGCCTCACCCTCGGCGGCGAGGGCTACAGCGTGCTGAACCGCAACGAGCACACCGACGCCTACGTCAAGTTCCTCCTGGCCGACCCCGCCTCCGGCCTGCACCCGCCGTATGACATGGACGCGCTGCGCGAGCACAGCCCCGAGCTGCTGCCCGCCCGTCGCACGTACACCGTGCGCCACTGGGATGACGAGAACCAGCGGATCGACGTCGACGTGGTGCTGCACGGCGACGGCGAGGAGAACGGCATCGCCGCGCGCTGGGCCGATGAGGCGCAGCCCGGAGATCTCGTCGCCATGAACGGTGCCGGCGGCGGTTACACGCCGCTGCCCGAGACCAGCCGACATCTGCTGATCGGCGACCATGCCGCGCTGCCCGCGATCGCCGCGGCGCTCGAATCCATGCCGGAGGACGCCTCCGGCCTGGTGCTCATCCAGCTCGATGACGAGGAGGACCGCCTGGAGCTCGATCGTCCCGCCGGGGTCGAGCTGCGCTGGGTGATCGGTCCGCGTGAGGCGCTGGTCGAGACGGTGCGCGCGCTGGATCTCGACGACCCCGAGGGACTGCAGGTGTTCTGCCACGTCGAGCGGGCCACCACCAAGCAGCTGCGCCAGGTGCTGGTCAAGAACGCCGGCATCCCCCGCCCGCAGATCTCGATCTCCGCCTACTGGGCGTCGGGCCGCATCGAGGACCAGTTCCAGGCCGAGAAGCGGGAGTCGATCGGGAAGATCGACGACTGAGCATGGACCTCCGCACCGGAGACGACGGGCTCGCCCGGCCTGCCTGGGCGTCCGTCCACGATGACCTGCGCGAGTACTACGACACCGAGTGGGGCATGCCGGTGCGGGACGAGCGGGGCATGTTCGAGCGTCTTGCCCTGGAGGGCTTCCAGTCCGGCCTGAGCTGGGCCACGATCCTGCGCCGTCGCGAGGGGTTCCGCCGCGCCTTCGCCGGCTTCGACGTCGACACCGTGGCGACCTTCGAGCCGGCGGACGTGGACCGGCTGCTCGCCGATGAGCGCATCATCCGCCACCGCGGCAAGATCGAGGCCACGATCGGCAACGCCCGGGCAACCATCGACCTGCGCGGGGAGCACGGCCCCGGCACCACCCTCGCGGACCTGGTGTGGTCCTACCGGCCCGCTCGGACCCCGATGCCCGTCGTGGCCGCGGACGTCCCCACCACCAGCACCGAATCGGTGGCACTGGCCAAGGAGCTCAAACGCCGCGGTTTCCGCTTCGTCGGCCCGACCACGATGTTCGCGCTGATGGAGGCCCTCGGCGTGGTGGACACCCATCTGATCGGCTCCCACCGCCGCGGCACCTCCGGGGTGTGGGCGGCGGACGGGCGCCCCGTCGCGGTGGGCCACACTCCGTCATAGACCTCGCCCGAGCCAGCGGCGCGGCCGGAGGATGAACCGGTCAGCATCACAGAGGGCGAGGAGCAGCGATGAGCACCGCAGCGATCCATGCAGGGTGGGATGCCACCGCCGACGGGCACCGGGCGCTCACCCCGCCCATCCACACGGCGAGCGCCTACGCCCAGACCTCCCACGCCTCGCTCAAGGCGCTGTTCCAGCGGCGCGGGGACGGCTACGCCTACTCCCGTTCCGGCAACCCCACCACGGCGGTGCTGGAACAGCGGATCACCGCCCTCGAGCAGGGGATCGGGGCGATCGCGGTCGCCTCAGGACAGGCTGCGACCACCATCGCCCTGTATGCGCTGGCCGCCCCGGGCGGCCACATCGTCGCCTCCTCGCGGCTCTACGGCGGCACCACCGAACTGCTCGACGACACGCTCGCGGACGTCGGGGTGAGCTGCACCGTCGCCGATCCCTGGGACCTCGAGGCCTGGGAGGCGGCATTCACCGAGGACACCCGGGCGGCGATCGTCGAATCGATCGCCAACCCCGGCGCACAGCTGGTGGACCTGCCGGCGCTCTGCGCGATCGCCCATGCCCGCGACGTGCCCGTCGTCGTCGACTCCACCTTGGCCAGCCCCGCTCTCTACCGGCCCGGCGAGCACGGCGCCGACGTGGTCGTCCACTCCGCGACGAAGTACCTGTGCGGGCACGGCACCACCATCGCCGGGCTGATCGTGGACACCGGGCGCTTCGACCCGCGGCGATGTCCGCAGCGCTGGCCGCAGCTGACCGAGAGGAACCGGCGCTTCGGCGTCACCTTCGCGGACGAGTACTCCCGCGGCGGCTCCGGCCTGCTGGGGTACGCCCGCGCCAAGTACGTCACCGATTTCGGCGCCACTCTGCCCGCGGCCAGCGCCCAGCAGATCCTGGTCGGGATCGAGACCCTCGACCTGCGGATGGCCAAGGTCAGCGCTGACGCCGCCATCCTCGCCGGCCGTCTGCACGGACTGCCCGGAGTGGTCCGGGTCGAGCATCCCACCATCCCCGGCCGTCCGGACACGCCGCTCGCGGACCGCGACTTCCCCCGCGGCACCTCCGGGGTGTTCTCCGTGGAGCTGACCGGCGGAGAGGCCGCCGCGGCCGCGTTCTGCGACGCGCTCGCACTGTGGAGCATCGCGGTGAACATCGGTGACGCCCGCTCCCTGGTCTGCCATCCGGGGACCACCACCCACTCCCACCTCACCGGTGCCCAGCGCGAGGCGTGCGGGGTGCGCGCGGGCACCGTGCGGCTCAGTGTGGGGCTGGAGGACCTCGAGGATCTCTGGTCCGATCTCGAACAGGCTCTGACCGCGTCGCGCACCGCCGGGGAGGAGCTCTCCGCGGCGGTGTGAGGACGGCGACTCAGCGGAACCTCGACCGGTCCTCTGCGCCGTGCCCGCCTAGGCTGGAGGTCATGAACACCCCACGAGCCCTGCTGCCGCCGCTGCCCGAGGACGGGGTGAGGCGCGTGCTGTGCATCGTCGCCCACCCCGACGACATGGAGTACGGGGCCTCGGCCCCCCGG
>JAKDNE010000484.1 GCA_030451965.1 Brachybacterium sp.
CCCGGGCAACGGAGGCGGGGATGCGGGCCGGGCTCGCGATCGCCGAGGCGGGCGTCACGGAGAACAAGATCGCTGCCGAGATCAGCCGGGGGATGTTCACGGCAGGCGGCGAGTATCCCGCCGTGATGCCCTACGTCGCCAGCGGACCGCGGACGATGATCGGCCACGCCACCTGGGAGGGGCGCGAGCTCCAGCCCGGCGAATCGGTCTTCCTCGAGGTCGGCGGCTGCTACCGGCGCTACCACACCGCGATGATGCGCACGGTGCTGCTGCACGAGATGACGCCGGTGATGCACACAGCCCAGGAGTTGATGAAGCTCGCGCTCGCCGACCTGAGGCAGGTCCTCCGGCCTGGGCTCACCGTCGCGGACGCCGACTCGATCGTGCGCAACGTCATCTCCGACAACGGGATCGGCGCCCAGCTAGTCACGCGGGCGGGCTACTCCATCGGAATCGCATTTCCGCCGAGCTGGGACGAGGGCTACATCGTCAGTCTCAACCCCGGTGACTTCACGGTCATCGAGGAAGGCATGACCTTCCACGTCATCCCGTGGATGTGGGGGGTCGAGGGCACTCGAACCGTGGGGATCTCCGACACCCTGCAGATCACCCACGACGGGTGCGAGTCGTTCTTCGACCTCGCCGAGGACTTCACCATCAAGGGCGGCCCGGCCACGTCCGGGACTGCCGACGACCGGAAAAGCGGCCTGAGCGCCGTCTGAGAGGAGGAACCATGGCTGAGGAAGAATTCATCGCGACCGACCCGACCACTGGGCAGGAGATCCGTCGCGTCAAGACGCTGGACGACGCTGGCGTCGAAGAGGTGCTGACGCGATCGTTGGCGGCGTACGACGAATGGCGGAAGTGGTCGTTCGCGGACCGGGCCGGCGTCCTCCACGGTGTTGCCGCTGCGCTGCGTGATGATCGGAAGCGCCTGGGCGCCCTGATGACCGAGGAGATGGGCAAGCCCGTTGCCGAGGGCCTGGGCGAGGTGGAGAAGGCCGCCTGGGCGGCCGAGCACTATGCCGAACACGCGGAGTCCTACCTGGCTCCCGAGGAGCTGCCCTCGGACGCCACCCGGTCCTGGGTGCAGCACCTGCCGCTCGGGCCGATCCTCGGTGTCCTGCCCTGGAACGCGCCCCTCTGGCTGGCGCTGCGGTTCGCCGCCCCCGCCCTGATGGCCGGCAACACGTGCGTGATGAAGCACGACCGGCACGTGCCCGGCTGTGCCGAGGCGATCGGTCGCATCTTCGCCGAGGTCGCCGCCGCGCGGGGGGCGCCGGAAGCGATCCTGCAGTCGGCCCACCTGGGCCACGACCAGGTCGAGAAGGCGCTGCGTGATCCCCGCATCCGGGCCGTGTCCCTGACCGGGTCCGAACGGGCCGGCTCCGCGGTGGCGGCGATCGCCGCCTCCGAGATCAAGCCGGCGGTCCTGGAGCTGGGCGGCTCCGACCCGGCGATCGTGCTCGCCGATGCTGACCTCGAGCAGGCCAGTCAGGCGATCGCGACAATGCGGATCATCAACGCCGGTCAGTCGTGCATCGCGGCCAAGCGCGTGATCGTCGAGAGGTCTGCCCACGACAAGTTCGTGGAGCTGCTCGAGGAGAAGCTGAAGGCGCTGCGGGTGGGCGATCCCCGTGACGAGGCCACTCAGGTGGGGCCGATCGCGCGGGACGACCTCCGGGAGAACCTGCACCGCCAGGTCGCCGAGAGCCTCGCCCAGGGCGCGACTCTGCGGCTCGGGGGAGAGATGCCCGACGGGG
>JAKDNE010000485.1 GCA_030451965.1 Brachybacterium sp.
GGTTCAGCCGCGAGGAGCTCGCCGCCGCCCTGGAGGCGGAGGAGATCGCGCTGCCGGGCCCCGCGTCGATGGGCCGCGCGCTGATCGACGACTGGTTCGGCCGTTCCGCGCAGCGGTGAGGTCGAGGTCCGGCGGGGACGCGCCGGGGTGGTGTGAGGCACCCGCCGTCCACAGCGGTCCGCGGGACGTCGCACCGCCCTGGCAGGATGAACGGTGATGACCGACCAAGCCGCCCCCTCCGACCGCGCCGCCCCCGACGCCGACAGCAGTGCACCGGCGCCCACCGACGCGGAGTCCCTGCTCGCCGCGCTCGATCCCGAGCAGCGTGAGGTCGCCCGCAGCTTCGGCACCCCGATGTGCGTGCTCGCCGGCGCCGGGACCGGCAAGACCCGCGCCATCACCCACCGCATCGCCTACGGCGTCGCGACAGGGCAGCTGAACCCCCGCCATGTGCTGGCGGTGACCTTCACCGCCAAGGCCGCGGCCGAGATGCGCTCCCGGCTGCGGGACCTCGGCGTGCCCACGGTCCAGGCCCGCACCTTCCACTCCGCCGCCCTGCGACAGCTGCGCCACTTCTGGCCGCGCGTGGTGGGCGGGCCGATGCCCGAGCTGCTGACGAACAAGTTCGCGGGCATCGGAGAGGCCTGCCAACGGCTGCACCTGAGCGTGGACCGTGCTGCGCTGCGCGACATCGTCTCCGAGGTCGACTGGTCACGGGTCTCGATGCTCACCCCCGAGTCCTATCCGGAGGCCGCCCAGCAGGCCCGTCGGCCGGGCGTCGCAGGCTTCGACTCCCGCTCCATCTCCCGCATCCTCACCCAGTACGAGGAGGTGAAGAAGGAGCGCGGGGTGATCGACTTCGAGGACGTCCTGCTGCACATGGTCGGCTTCCTCACCGAACGCGCCGATGTCGCCCGAGAGGTGCGAGGGCAGTACAAGCACTTCGTGGTCGACGAGTACCAGGACGTCTCCGCCCTCCAGCACTCCCTGCTGCGGCTGTGGCTGGGCACCTCCGACGATCTCTGCGTGGTCGGCGACGCCGCCCAGACGATCTACACCTTCGCCGGTGCCCGCGCCTCCTACCTGCTGGACTTCCGCTCCGAGTTCAAGCGTGCCCGCACCATCCGGCTCGAGCGCAACTACCGCTCCACCCCGGAGATCGTGCGGATGGCCAACACCGTGCTCGACGGGGCTCAGGGCCGTACCCGCGAGACCCGCCTGACCCTGGCCTCCCAGCGCGAACCGGGCCCGCCCCCGCTGGTCGAGTCCTTCCCCGACGACCCCGCCGAGGCCGACGGCATCGCCGAGCGGATCGCCGACCTGGTCGCCGACGGGAGGACCGCCTCCGAGGTCGCGATCCTGTTCCGCACCAACAGCCAGTCCGAGGCCCTCGAGCAGGCGCTGACCTTCCGCGGCATCGGCTACCTGGTGCGCGGCGGCGACCGCTTCTTCGAACGCCAGGAGGTGCGTCGGGCCATGGTCTCCCTCCGCGCCGCCGCCCGGGTCGAGCAGCTCGATCCGGCCCGTGCGGTGCGCGACATCCTCTCCCAGCAGGGCTGGGCGCCCACCGCGCCGGAGACCACCGGCGCGGTCCGGGATCGCTGGGACTCGCTGAACGCCCTGGTGGGCCTCACCGACACCATCACTGCCCGCCCCGGCACCACCATGACCGACGTCGTCCGCGAGCTCGAGGAACGGTCGGAGTCCCAGGCCGCCCCGGTCGTGGACGGGGTCACCCTCGCCTCCGTGCACGCCGCCAAGG
>JAKDNE010000486.1 GCA_030451965.1 Brachybacterium sp.
TCCACCTTTTGTCTGTACAAAGATTCGCGTGCGTGGGAGCATGGGCGCAGTGAGCGGCTCGCTCTGCACTGCCGCACAGGGTGCTGAGCACGCACTGCAGGGTCGCGACCGTCGTGCACCGCGCCGGCCGCGTGCGGCATCGATCCAGGTTTTCGACGCAGAGAGGCATGGAGACCCATGGCAGCAGATCTCGACATCATCACGTTCGGTCGCAGCGGCGTGGACATCTACCCGTTGGAGATCGACAAGGGGCTCGAGGACATCCACAGCTTCGGCAAGTTCCTCGGTGGCAGCCCCACAAATGTCGCCGTCGCCGCGGCACGGCTCGGCCATCGGCCGGCCGTGATCACCGGCGTGGGGGACGATCCCTTCGGCCGCTACGTCGTCAAGGAGATGGAGCGCCTCGGCGTCTCGGGCCGCTTCGTGGTGAGGAACGACCAGCTCAACACCCCGATCACGCTGTGCGAGATCTTCCCGCCGGATGACTTCCCGCTGTACTTCTACCGTCAGCCCAGCGCCCCGGACCTCCAGGTCGCCCCCGAGCACCTGGACCTCGACGCGATCCGGGAGGTGCCGCTGTTCTGGTTCTCCGGCACCGGCCTGTCGGAGGAGCCCAGCCGCTCCGCCCACCTCGCCGCGCTCGAGGCCCGCGGCCGCACCGCGCACACCGTCTTCGACCTCGACTTTCGGCCGATGTTCTGGTCCAGCCCCGAGGAGGCCCGCGCTCAGTACCGCGAGGCGCTGAAGCACACGACGGTCGCCGTGGGCAACAAGGAGGAGTGCGAGGTCGCCGTCGGCGAGACCGAGCCCGAGCGGGCGGCCGATGCGCTGCTCGAGGCGGGAGTCGAGATCGCGATCGTCAAGCAGGGCCCCAAGGGCGTGCTCGGCAAGACCCGCGATGAGCACGTGGTCGTCGCCCCGAACCTGATCCAGGTGATCAACGGCCTCGGCGCCGGGGACAGCTTCGGCGGCTCCCTGTGCCACGGCCTGCTGGCCGGGCAGGACCTCGAGACCATCCTGACCCGCTGCAATGCGGCCGGCGCGATCGTCACCAGCCGCCTGGAGTGCTCCACCGCGATGCCCACCGGCGAGGAGATCGACCTGCTCATCGCGGGCGGCGATCCCAACCACGGCCGGACCGTCGAGGAGATGCTCGGCGCACTGCGGGGCCGCGGCGTGGTCGAGCCGACGGGAGAGCAGGCATGAGCCCCTTCCGTTACGCCGACGCCGACGCCGACGCCCCCGCGACCGCCCCCACGACCGAGTTCGTCTCCACCTACGACGAGGTCACGCGGGTCCGGATCGAGGATCCGGGCCGCTTCGCCCGCCTCGCCGCGACCCGTCGGCGCCGCACGGTCGCCGACACCGACGGCAGGATGATGATCATCGCCGCCGATCACCCCGCGCGAGGGGCCCTCGGCGTCGGTCCCCGCGGCCAGGCGATGGCCAGCCGCACCGAGCTGCTGGACCGCATGCGCGAGGCGCTCGCGGTGCCCGGGGTGGACGGGGTGCTCGGCACCGCCGATATCCTCGAGGACCTGCTGGTCATGGGCGCGCTCGAGGACAAGATCGTGTTCGCCTCGATGAACCGCGGCGGTCTGCAGGGCGGATCCTGGGAGATCGAGGATCGCTTCACCGCCTACGACGCCCCGTCGATCAAGGCGGCCGGCTTCGACGGCGGCAAGATGCTCACCCGCATCGACCTGCAGGACGATCGCACCTCCTTCATCCTCGAGGCCAGCGCGCACGCCGTCACCGACCT
>JAKDNE010000487.1 GCA_030451965.1 Brachybacterium sp.
GGGGGTTGGGGCGGCCGTTTGTCCTTCACCCCCCCCAAAGGGGCCCACCCGGGGGGGGGGGGCCACCACTCCGCCTCGCCGCTGCCGGAGCCTGCGTCTGCCTCGGCGCCCACCGCGCAGGGCGGGGCGGATGCATGACCTCACTGGTGTACCTCCTCGCGCTGCTGGTCCCACTGGTGTGCATGGGCCTGCTGGACCGGCGCTTCCGCCTGGTGCTCTGGCGCGCTCCCCGGCGCGCGGCGATCGTGCTGGCAGCGGGAATCGGGCTGTTCCTGCTCTGGGACCTCGCCGCGATCGCCTCCGGCCACTACCGGATGGGCGCGAGCCCGTGGATGACCGGGATCCTGCTGGGCCCGGAGCTCCCGCTCGAGGAGCTCGTGTTCATCACCTTCCTCAGCTACCACGCCCTGGTGCTGTGGGGGCTGGTGGATCTGCTGCTGGGGCGGACCCGCCGACGGACCACCTCCGCCGTCCGGGAGGAGGCCCGATGAGCTACGCCGCCCTGGCCGGGCTGTTCCTGCTGGTGCCCCTCGTGGTGTTCATGCTCGCCGCGGTGCTGCGCCGTCCCGGACGCCGCTGGTGGCTGACCACCGCAGTGACGATCGCGGTGCTGCTGGTGCTCACCGCCGGGTTCGACACGGTGATGATCGCCGCGGACCTGTTCCGCTTCGCCGACGACGACCTGCTGGGGATCAGGATCGGCCTGGCCCCGCTCGAGGACCTGGCCTGGCCGCTGGCCGCCGGACTGCTGCTGCCCGCGCTGTGGCTGCTGCTGACACCGCAGGAGGAAGAATGACCGCTGTGAGCACTGCACCCCGTGCGGCCGCTCAGCTGCTGGGCACCTCGCGCCCGCTGAGCTGGGTCAACACCGCCTACCCCTTCGCCGCCGCCTACCTGCTGGCCGGAGGCGGCGTCGACGCGGCTCTGGTGGTGGGCACGCTGTTCTTCCTCATCCCGTACAACCTGCTGATGTACGGCGTGAACGATGTCTTCGACCACGAGTCCGATCTGCGCAACCCCCGCAAGGGCGGGGTCGAAGGGATCGTGCTGGACCGACGCGTCCATCGGCTCACGCTGTGGTCGGCCGGGCTGACGACGCTGCCCTTCGTGGCGGCGCTGCTGGCGATGGGCGGAGCGGTCTCGGCGCTGGTGCTGCTGGTGGTCCTCGCCGCCGTGGTCGGGTACTCCGCCCCGGGGGTGCGGCTCAAGGAGCGCCCGGTGCTGGACTCCCTGACCTCCTCCACCCACTTCATGGGCCCGGCCGCGTTCGGGCTGGCCCTGACCGGGTCCCCGCTGGGTCTCACCGCAGCAGCCTCGCTGGTGGCGTTCTTCCTGTGGGGCATGGCCTCGCACGCCTTCGGCGCGGTCCAGGACGTCCAGCCCGACCGGGCCGCCGGCATCGGCTCGATCGCCACGGTGATCGGGGCGGCGCGCACGGTGCGGCTGGCGCTGGTCCTCTACGCCGCCGCGGGCCTGGTGATGCTGCTGACCGGGTGGCCGGCCGCCCTCGCCGGGCTGCTCGCGCTGCCCTACCTCGTGAGCATCTGGCCGTTCCGCGCCCTCAGCGATGCTCGGGCGGAGCAGGCCAATCGCGGCTGGCGGCGCTTCCTCTGGCTGAACCTGGTGACCGGGTTCCTGCTCACCCAGCTGCTGATCGTGATCGCGCTGATGCGCTGATCGGGCGCGCGTGCGGGCCGCTCACCGGGCGGGCCGTCCGCGTCGCCGCTCGGCACGACCGGTGCGATGCCACAGCAGC
>JAKDNE010000488.1 GCA_030451965.1 Brachybacterium sp.
GCCGACGGTGCGGCGGCGGGATGGATGCACGATCCACTCTAGTCAGCCCCGTGCCCGCATCCCTCGTCCGCGCCGACGGGGAGGGGTCAGCGGCCGTCGGCGGCGCGGCCCAGCTGCTCCAGCTCCTCCGCGTCCACGATCGTGTAGGCATACCCCTGCTCGGCGAGGAAGCGCTGGCGGTGGGCCGCGTAGTCCTGGTCCTGGGTGTCGCGCATGACCACGGTAAAGAAGTGCGCGCTGCGCCCGTCGGCCTTGGGCCGCAGCAGCCGCCCGAGCCGCTGCGCCTCCTCCTGCCGGGACCCGAACGCGCCACTGACCTGGACCGCGACCGAGGCCTCGGGGAGGTCGATCGAGAAGTTCGCGACCTTCGAGACGACCAGACGGTCGATCTGGCCGGCACGGAAGGCGTCGAACAGCTCCTGGCGTCGGCGCACCGGGGTCTTCCCGGTGATCAGGTCCGCGCCCAGACGCTCGGCGATCTCCTCCAGCTGATCGATGAACTGCCCGATCACGAGCATCGGCTCGCCCCGGTGGCGCTGCGCGATCTTCTGCACGACGTCGATCTTCGCCGGATGGGCGGCGCCCAGACGGGGCCGGTCCGCGGCCTCCGCCATCGCATACGTCATGCGGTCCGAGGCCGGCATGGTGGCCCGCACCTCGGTGCAGATCGCGGGGGCGATGTACCCCTGGGTCTCGATGTCCTTCCACGGGGCGTCGTAGCGCTTGGGCCCGATCAGGGAGAACACCTCTCCCTCCCGGCCGTCCTCGCGCACCAGCGTGGCGGTCAGCCCCAGCCGACGGCGCGCCTGCAGATCCGCGGTCATCCGGAACACCGGGGCGGGCAGCAGATGCACCTCGTCGTAGATGATCAGGCCCCAGTCGCGGGCGCTCATCAGCTCCAGGTGCGGGTGGAGGCCCTTCCGCTTCATGGTGAGCACCTGATAGGTCGCGATCGTCACCGGACGCACCTCCTTGGACGCCCCGGAGTACTCGCCGATCTCCTCCTCCGTGAGGCTGGTGCGCGCCAGCAGCTCGGCCTTCCACTGCCGGGCGGAGACCGTCGAGGTCACCAGGATCAAGGTGGTGCGCTGCATCTCCGCCATCGCCGCGGCGCCGACGAGCGTCTTGCCCGCCCCGCAGGGCAGCACCACCACGCCGCTGCCGCCGTGGCGGAAGCCGTCCACCGCCTCCTGCTGGTAGGGACGCAGGGACCAGCCGTCCTCGGCGAGGTCGATCGGATGCGCCTCGCCGTCGACGTACCCGGCGTGGTCCTCGGCGGGCCAGCCCAGCTTCAGCAGCGCCTGCTTGAGAGCGCCGCGCTCCGAGGGGTGCACCGCCACCGTCGACTCGTCGATCCGGGTGCCGAGCATGCCCTGGATCCGCTTCGCCCGCGCGACCTCCTCGAGCACCGGACGGTCCAGGGCGTGCAGCACCAGGCCGTGGGTGGGGTCGGAGTGCAGCTGCAGCCGTCCGTACCGGTCCATGGTGTCCGCGACGTCGATCAGCAGCGAATGGGGGACCGGGTAGCGGGAGTGGTCCACCAGCGCCGCGACCACCGACTCCGCGTCGTAGCCGGCGGCACGGGCGTTCCACAGCCCCAGATCGGTGATGCGGTAGGTGTGCACGTGCTCGGGAGCGCGCTCGAGCTCTGCGAAGGCGGCGATCGCGATCCGGGCTGTCTGCGCCGCGGGATGGTCGACCTCGAGCAGGAGGGACTTGTCGCTCTGGACGATGAGGGGGCCGTCGGTCATCCCC
>JAKDNE010000102.1 GCA_030451965.1 Brachybacterium sp.
AGCGGATCGCCCGCGAAGATCAGTCCTTCGCGGCGCGGGCCTTCTCCTTCGCCCGCTGCTTCACCGCCGCGGCCTTCTCGGCCGCGGCCTTGTTCGCGTCCTTCACCGACTTCTTCGCGCTCTTCGCGGACTTCTCGTCCCCACCGGACAGGGCGATCGCCGCAGCGATGCCCGCACCGATCAGGACCACGCCGACGACGCCGCCTGCGATCGCCACCGGGAGCGTCACAGGGGTCTTCTCGTCACCGGCTGCGGAAAAACCCTTCACCGACCCGACGAGCTCGTTCTTCCAGCGCGTCACCGCGTTCACGGGATGGACGCGGTCGATCAGCTCATCGATGTCCGATGCGAGGTTGTCCTGTCGGCGATAGGCCTCGCTGCGCATATCGTCCAGGCTCTTCTTTGTGGCCACCACTGCCTCCGGGGGTCGTCAGGGCTTGCTGTTGCAGATCGTATCGCGGTCAGCGGGGTGTGAGGCCACGCTGCGCCGCTGTGGTTCAGTTCGCGGTGCGGGCGCGGAAGTCCTCGGCCCCGCCGACCAGCTCGACATGGCCGGTCTCGACATCGGCCGTGGCCATCGCTGCGACCTCCGCGGCGAACTCCTCGACGGAGTAGAGCTTCCCTGCGGCCTCCCGGCGGGCCTCGAGGGCGCCGGGGCGGGCACGGTTGAGCAGGGTCGCGGTGACGGTGCCCTCGATCATGTCTCCCGAGACGACCACGAAGGAGACGCCCTTGTCGGACATCTCCCCCATCCGCTGCGTCAGCGCGGTCTCGCCGGCCCGCTTCGACGTCGCGACCAGTTCGTACTCGGGCATGGTCTCGACCTCATCGATGAAGTGCGCCTGGTGGCTGGTCACGAAGACCACCCGGCCGCCCGTGGAGAGATGCTCGAGCCCGGCGGTCAGGGCGTTGACCTGAGCGTCGCGGTTCAGACGCATCGCGTAGTCCTCGCCGAGATCCGCCTCCATACCGCCGGAGGCGTTCAGGACCAGCAGGTCCAGGGAGCCGAAGGTGTCGACCGCGGTCTGCATGAGCGCGCTGACACCTTCGGCGCTGGTGAGATCTGCGCCGACGGCGACGGCCTTGCCACCGGCGGCCTCGATCTCCGAGACCACCTTGTTCGCGCGGGGCGCCTTCTGGCGGTAGTTGATCACGACGTTCGCGCCCTCGGCGGCGAGCAGCTTCGCGGTGGCAGCACCGACTCCTCGGGACGAACCGGTGACGACAGCGGTCTTGCCTGCGAGGGCGCTCATGGGAACTCCTGGTGGGTCGAGGTCTGGAAGACCCTACGAGCCTACCGGAGCATGATGCTCAGGCCGCTACGCTGGATGGGCGCGCGAGTGGCGGAATTGGCAGACGCGCTGGATTTAGGTTCCAGTGCCCGAGGGCGTGAGGGTTCAAGTCCCTTCTCGCGAACGATATGCGCGGTGGGGCCACCGGCCACGGAAGACATGGGTCTCGGGTGACGACATCGCTCGTCGCGTCGGTGGCTGAGCAGGTCTCGGCCCGGGTCTCGACGACGGCGGTCCGCCGCCAGGCGAACGGCTGGATCAGAGCCAGGCCAGCCCCAGCTCCCGCATCAGCGATGCCACCAGGCACACCGAACGCGAATGGCTCCCACGAGAGAACTGCATTCTTCGGTTCCGGGTTCGCCATCCTCGTACCGGTGCACGCCATGACCCCAGGAGACCGGGTAGATCCCCCCTCGCCGGAGGCCTTGACCATCGCGCGGTCCGCCCGGACGGCCAGCTGGATCGATTCGGCGTCGAACTGCGGACTGAACGCGCGCCTGGTTCTGCCTGCCGACCCCTCCAGCCTTCCTCATTCACGGTTGTCAGAGAAACAAGGCGCACTGGGAAAACTCTGAGCATATGATCGAATGAAACTCGAGTCGGGCTGGCGCAATAAGGAGTTCACAATGGTTCGCACAGTGAAGTCACGTGGGAGCAGACGGCACGTCGCAGCGATCGCGATGGCTGCCGCTGCCACATGTGTGCTGGCGGGCTGCGCGCAGGGGAGCACGCCACAGCTCGACGAGGGGACCTCCACGACGCCCAGCGCTGCGCAGGAGGCGAGCTCCGCACCAGAAGAGGAATCGCCTGCCGAAGCGGGCGACGAGAACTCGCAGGAAGAAACCTGTGATTGGGATTCACCGAAAATTTCCGGTGCTGCTGAAGCAACGGATGCGCAGGATGGCGATCTCGCAGAAGTTCTGGTCGGATCGTGGCAACATACCCACACCGATGAGGGGTCGGGTTTCGAAGAAGTGACCAACGATCACCGATTCGTCTTCCCTGCACCAGATCGCATGCTCTACTGCCAGCACGTTCCCGGTGCTACGGAGCACCAGGAGAATGCCACGGATGTGGTGCTGAACGACACAAGGATCGAGTGGGGCGGCGGAGACTACGGCTATACCGTGATGGCGTGGGATGCCGACACGATGGTCTGGGACAACCCTGTGGGCGGCGGATATGTCTATCTGCTGCAGCGTCGGTGAACCAGACGACTCATCGGTCCGCCGTCAGCGCTCACGACTGAAGTCCGGTCCGGTCAGCTCGGCCACGTTCGCATCCTGGTGTGAGAACCCGTCAAGATCGTGGGTCCGCGCCCGCCCGATCACCCTCGTGTGAACGCTGGCGATGTTCGAGCCCGCGTTCGCGGCGCAGATACACTGGAAACAGCCGAGTCCTCACTGGGAGCGGGTCCCCGAGAAATCACCGCTGTCACGGCGGTGATCAAGGAGCCAGTTCTCTCCCAGCGGGGACACGCATCATCCCTGCGACCAGGAGACGCTCCATGACCTTGTTCGGACTGGTCCGTCACGGACAGACGGACTTCAACCTGCGGAGCCTCTTCCAGGGCTCCTCGGACATCCCCTTGAACGAGACCGGCATCGCCCAGGCGCATGCCGCCTTCGACGGCCTGCCGGTCGTGGACTGGGACGTCGTGGTCTCCTCGCCGCTGCAGCGAGCGGAGCAGACCGCACGGATCATCGGCGAGGACCACGGCATCCCGTTCGGGGGGACGGAGGGCCGCCTGCGGGAGATCGACTGGGGCGCGGCGGAGGGGCGACCCGCCGCCGAGATGGAGCAGCAGTACCCCGAGCGCGACTTCCCCGGCGTCGAGGACACCCAGCAGGTCGCCGACCGCGGATTCGATGGTCTGGAGGCTCTCGAGGAGCGCTACCGGGGCCAGAAGGTGCTGGTGGTCGGGCACGGCACACTGATCCGTTTCCTGCTGTCCGGGATCATGGAGCAGCCACTGCCGTCGATCCCGAACGCCACCCTGTCGCTGGTCGAGCTCGAAGGGACCACCTGGTCGGTCTCGATGGTCGCTGGGCAGCAGGTGCAGAATCGTGTCACGGTGAACTCCCGTGCGCAGAACCCCCGCTTCTTCGTGGAGAAGGGGGAGCTGACGCCGCTGGACCTGCGCAGCATGCAGGAGACCGACACCGCCGACGCCGAGGAGGGCACCCGATGAACAGCCGCACCGCCGTGGACTCCGAGGGCTCGTGGTTCGAGCCCGAGCAGATGACCGAGCTGCGTCGGCGGCTGCCGATCCCCTACCTGGACATCGTCCCCGTGCGCACTGATGTGGACGGCTCCGTGGAGGAGGTCGGCCTGCTGCTGCGTGCCTCCGGCGCCGGACGGATCGTGCGCGCGATCATCTCCGGCCGGGTGCTGGTGCACGAGTCGATCCGCGAAGCGGTGGCCCGGCACATCGACAAGGATCTGGGGCCGATGGCGATGCCGCGGATCCCGGTCTCGCCGGTGCCCTTCACCGTCGCTGAGTACTTCCCGACCCCGGGCGTCTCCCCGTTCCACGATCCGCGCCAGCATGCGATCTCGCTGGCCTACGTGGTGCCGATCGACGGGGAGACGGCCCCGCAGGAGGACGCGCTGGAGCTGACCTGGTTCGGCATCGACGAGCTGCTGGCGACGTCCTCGCCGCTGGACGAGATGGAGGGGGGCAGGGACCTGTTGGTCCGTCGCGCCCTCGCCCACGTCGGCGCCGTCTGAGAGCCCGCTGCCCGCGGCGGACCCTCAGCCGGCGAGGGTCGTCAGCCCGCAGCGCCCAGCAGCTGCGCCACGTGCCCGGCGAGTGCGCGGAACGCCCTGCCGCGATGGGAGATCGCGTCCTTCTCCGCAGGGCTGAGCTCCGCGGAGGAGCAGCTCTCCCCCTCCGGCTGGAACAGCGGGTCATAGCCGAAGCCACCTTCGCCGCGACGCTCCCGCAGCAGCACCCCGACCATCTCCCCGCGCTCCACCGTCTCGGCACCGTCGGGAGCGACCAGCGCCGCCGCGCACACGAAGCGCGCGGTGCGGTGGGCATCCGGCACGTCACCGAGCTGGGCCAGCAGCAGGTCGTTGTTCGCCTCGTCGTCGCCGTGCCGGCCGCTCCACCGTGCGGAGAAGATCCCGGGGGCGCCGCCCAGCACATCGACGGACAGACCGGAGTCGTCGGCGACCGCGAGCAGTCCGGTGGCCGCAGAGGCCGACCTCGCCTTCAGCAGGGCATTGCCCTCGAAGGTGACGGCGTCCTCGACCACGTCGGGCAGGGCGATCCCGGCCGAGGAGATGATCTGCTCCGGTGCCAGACCCGGCACCGCCGCGGCGAGGATCCGCTGCAGCTCGGCCAGCTTCTTGGCGTTGTGCGAGGCCAGGATCACCCTCGCCCCGATCGGGACCGCTGCCTCCGCCGCGCTCATCGCTGCTCGGCGAGGACGTCCCGCTGGATCTGCGCGAGATCCGCGCAGCCGCCGGTGGCCAGGTCCAGCAGCGCCCCCAGCTCGGTGCGGTCGAAGGGCGCGCCCTCCGCGGTGCCCTGCACCTCGACGAAGGAGCCGGTGCCGGTGACCACGACGTTCATATCGGTCTGGGCCTGGACGTCCTCGCGGTACTCGAGGTCCAGCAGCGGCCGGCCCTCGAGGATGCCGACGCTGATCGCGCTCACGGAGTCGGTGAGCACCTGCGAGGCGGCCGGCAGCGAGGTGTGCTGCTTGCCCCAGCTGATCGCGTCGGCGAGCGCCACGTAGGCACCGGTGATCGCGGCGGTGCGGGTGCCGCCGTCGGCCTGCAGCACATCGCAGTCGAGCTGGATCGTGTTCTCGCCCAGTGCGTCGAGGTCGATGACCGCGCGCAGGGAGCGGCCGATCAGGCGGGAGATCTCATGGGTGCGCCCACCGATCTTCCCCTTGACCGATTCGCGCGGGGAGCGGGTGTTGGTGGCGCGCGGGAGCATCGCATACTCGGCGGTCACCCAGCCGGAGCCGGAGCCCTGCTTCCAGCGGGGCACCCCGGCGGTGAAGGAGGCGGCGCACAGCACACGGGTGCGGCCGAACTCGATCAGCGCGCTGCCCTCGGCCTGGTCGAGCCAGCCTCGGGTGATGCGCACCTCGCGCAGCTGATCTGCGGTGCGGCCGTCGATGCGGTCGCCGGTGGGGGTATGGGTCGAAGAGCTCACGGAGCTCCTTCCTGGGTCGGTGCAGAAGGTCTCGGCCCGATCTCCTACCGCGCGCTCCTCGCAGCACGTCGATCTGGTGATCGTGACACGTCGAGGATATCCATCGGCCGGACCATCGTGATCGGTCCGGTGTGGACCGCACGTGCCTCCGCGAGCGGGATCTCGGGGTCGGTCCAGGCCGGGATATGGGTCAGGGCGAGCTGACGGGCTCCCGCCCGGGCGGCGCACTCGCCCGCCCGGCGACCGGTGAGGTGCACCCCGGTGAAGTGGTCGTCGCGTCCTTCGATGTACCCGGCCTCGCACAGGAACAGGTCGGCACCGGTCGCGAGCTCATCCAGCGCCTCGCAGGAGTCGGTGTCGCCCGAGTAGGCGAACGTGGCCCCGTCGGCGGTGATCCGGAAACCGTAGGCCTCGACCGGATGCAGCACTGCCCGGGTCTCGATCTCCAGCTGTCCGATCGTGAAGCGGTGGCCGTCGGACAGCACGTGGTAGTCGAAGGGCGCGGTCTTCACCCCGGCCGGGATGTGGCCCTCACGGCCCAGCACCCCGGAGACCCGATCGGGCAGCGGGGCCGGGCCATGTATCGGCAGCTTCCCCAGATCGGTGCGTGAGTGGTAGGCCCAGAACACCTCGAGCCCGGTGAGGTCGAGGTAGTGGTCGGGATGGAGGTGGGAGATGATCACCGCGTCCAGCTCGGCGGGGTCGATCACCTTCTGCAGGGGACCGAAGGCGCCGGAGCCGAGGTCCATCAGCACCCGCCAGACGCGGCCGTCCGCGTCCTCGTGCTCGATGAGGTAGCTCGAGGCGGCACCGTCGGGGCCTGCGAAGCTGCCGCTGCAACCGATGACGTGGATCCTCATGCGGACACCACCGGCAGGCCGCTGTTCATGTCGAAGGTCGGTCCCAGGAAGCGGCGGGAGAGACGAGCGAAGTTCTCGCTGCCGGCACCGACGGCCGTCTGGGCGAAGACGTGCTGCGGTGGGCGCGATGACTCCCGCAGCTGCTCGGTGGCCTGCAGCTGCCCGTACACGTCCAGTGCGGTCTCCTCCGCGGAGGAGACCAGGGTGACGTCCGGCCCCATGACGTAGCTGATGGGACCGGCGAGCATCGGGTAGTGGGTGCAGCCCAGCACCAGGGTGTCCACTCCGGCCGCCTTCACCGGTGCCAGGTACTCCTTCGCCGTCTCGACCACGTCCCGGCCGCTGACCACGCCGTTCTCGACGAAGTCGACGAAGCGGGGGCAGGCCTGGGTGGTGAGCGTCAGCTCGGGTGCGGCGGCGAAGGCGTCCTCGTAGGCGCAGGAGGTGACGGTGCCCTGGGTCGCGATCACGCCGACCCGACGGTTGCGGGTGGCGGCGACGGCGCGGCGCACGGCCGGCTGGATCACCTCGATCACCGGCACGTCATAGCGTTCACGGGCATCGCGCAGCACGGCCGCCGACGCGGTGTTGCAGGCGATGGCGAGCATCTTCACCCCGTGCTCGACCAGCTCGTCCATGATCTCCAGCGCCAGGGACCGCACCTCGGCGATCGGACGAGGCCCGTAGGGTCCGTGGGCGGTGTCGCCGATGTAGACCAGCTCCTCCTGGGGCAGCTGGTCGAGGACGGCGCGGGCGACCGTGAGGCCACCCACTCCGGAGTCGAAGATCCCGATCGGCGCGTTGTTCATCCGGACCAGGCTAATCTCGACAGCCGTCCACTGCAGTGATGGCACGCTCACTGCGTGCCGTTTCACAGTTCAGTCACATCTCCCCAGTGAGTGCGACGACGACCGATGATGCAGGCAAGAGCCTAGTCCAGCGCCCGCAGCAGGCTCTCCTGCAGCCAGGAGAGCAGCTCATAGACGGCGATGACGATGTCCGAGCCGACGTGCTCGTCGTCACCGACGGGCTCCGCACCTTCGACGTCTTCCCCGATCTGCTGGAGCATCCGCACGGTGTCGAAGTCGCCGTCGCGCTTGAGCCCCAGCCGGTCGGCCAGCACGATCCGCACGTCGTTCAGGGCTCGCAGCATCGCCATCGACTCGGCGTCATCGACCACGACCTCGCCGTGGCCGCCGCCGGTGCGGTCCAGGATCTGCATCACCCGCCGGAGGTCGGCGAGCTTGCCCTCCGCGAGATCCTGCTGGGCCAGGCGCCGGTACTCGGTCGCGAGGTCCGGATCGTCCGAGGCCGCAGGGAACAGGCGCCGGACCGCGGAATCCGTGGGCGTGCGCGCGTCGCGTCCGGCGAATTCGGCCTCGAGGCGGCGCAGCGGGTCCTCGCTCTGCGCGGCGCGGTGCAGCACGCCTCCGTCGGTGTCGATCCCCAGATCGGCACGGATCAGTTCCGCGGTCTCCTGCGCGACCTGGGCGATGATCGCCTTCTCCTCACCGTCGAGACGGCAGGCCAGGGTGCCGTCCGCACGGCGTCGGAATGCGTGCGCCATCAGCTCTCCCCCGCGATCTCGAGCGTGGCCTGCAGGCCGAAGGAGTGCATCGCCTGCACGTCGGTCTCCGCCCGTTCGCGGGATCCGCGCGAGACGACTGCGCGGCCGTCCTCGTGGACCTGCATCATCAGCTGCTCGGCCACCAGATGCGAGTACCCGAAGTAGCGGCGGAACACGAACTCGACGTAGCTCATGAGGTTCACGGGGTCGTTCCAGACGACGGTGCACCAGGGGCCTTCGGTCTCCAACGTCGCCTGCGCGCTGCCGGCGGGGTCGGTGAGCGACTCCGTTCCCGGGTCAGCCCGCGACAGCTCCACCGGCATGCACATCCTCCTGAGTCCAGCCGCGCCCCCAGGATCGGGATGCGGCGGTGATGAGTCTACGGGGCGCGCCCGCTCCCCTGCCGCCCGTGCACGCATTACGGTGGACACCGTGACTTCTGCCCTGCTCACCGACCTCTACGAGCTGACGATGCTGGAGGCCGCCCGCGAGGCCGGCACGGCATCGCGGCGCTGCGTCTTCGAGGTGTTCACCCGTTCCCTGCCGGAGGGGCGCCGCTACGGCGCACTCGCGGGCACCGGCCGCGTGCTCGACGCGATCGCGGACTTCCGCTTCGACGATGCAGACCTGCGCTACCTGCGCACGGCCGGGCTGCTGAAGGAGGAGACCCTCGAGCATCTGGCGCAGTACCGCTTCACCGGCGACCTGCACGGCTACGCGGAGGGCGAGCTGTACTTCCCGAACTCCCCGGTGATGCGAATCGAGGGGACCTTCGAGAACGCCGTGCTGCTGGAGACGGTGGTGCTGTCGATCCTGAACCACGACAGCGGCATCGCCTCCGCCGGATCGCGGATGATCACTGCCGCGCGCGGCCGACCCTGCATCGAGATGGGCGGGCGACGGATCCACGAGGACGGCGCGATCGCCGCGGCCCGCGCCGCGTACATCGTCGGCTTCGCCTCCACCTCGAACCTCGCCGCGGGAGCGCACTACCGGGTCCCGGTCGCGGGCACTGCCGCGCATGCCTTCACCCTGCTGTTCGACACCGAGGAGGAGGCCTTCCGGGCGCAGCTGGCCTCCCAGGGCACCGGGACGACGGTGCTGGTGGACACCTACGACGTCGAGTCCGCGGTGCGCAGCGCGGTCGAGCTGGCGGGCCCTGACCTGGGTGCGGTGCGCCTGGACTCCGGGGATCTCGGTGCCCAGGCGGGACGGGTGCGGGAGCTGCTGGACTCCCTGGGCGCGACCGGCACCCGGATCACCGCGACCGGTGATCTGGACGAGTATCGGGTCGAGGAGCTGAAGGACGTCCCGCTGGACGGATACGGGATCGGCACCCGCCTGGTCACCGGTGGTGGGCACCCCGCCCCCGGCTTCGTCTACAAGCTCGTCGAGCGCGAGGGCGCCGACGGGCAGATGCACCCCGTCGGGAAGCGCTCCGCCGACAAGGCCACCCTCGGCGCCGGCAAGGCCGCCTACCGCATGCGGGTGGGCGAGCACGCCCACGCCGAGCTGGTGCTGCCCGGCGAGGCGGAGGTCGCCGAGTTCGAGCGGGAGCTGACCGCAGAGCTGACCTCCGGGCAGTCGAATCCCGACTGGACGCGCACCTCGCTGCGGTCGCTGCAGCACCCGCTGATCGTCGTCGGGGAGGTCCTCGAGGACCTGCGCGCTCCGGCG
>JAKDNE010000103.1 GCA_030451965.1 Brachybacterium sp.
CGGTCGCGACCTCGTCGCGCTCCCCCGCGGGGCGGTGCTGATGCTGGGGAGCGCCGCCTATCTCCGCGGCGACATCGGGCCCGACGATGCTGCCCAGATGAGCTACGGGGTGGGTCGCTCCGGCCCCAGCGGTGAGGGTGAGGACCTGTTCGAGTGGATGACCGGGCTGCGCCGGCTGCCGCTCGCCCAGCTGCGCCTGGTGCTGCCCGTCCCCGGGCGGCTGGCCGGGCTGGTCGGCCCTCCGGCGGCCATCGCCCCCGCGCTCGAGGCGGAGCAGGCGATCGTGGTGACCGCCGCCGGGATCGCTGACCACACCCTGATCCCGGTGATCACGCCGGTCCCGTACGAGGAGCGGACGGTCAGCGCCGTCACCTGGGTGAAGGTCGCCGCGCCGGTCGGGGCGCAGGTCCCGCCGACGGCGAGCTCCGGCAGCGCGCGCGAGGAGCTCCTGCTCGCTCTGCGGCGCACCGCCGGGGGAAGCGTGGACCTCGACCTGGTGCCCGAGGAGCCCGTCGAACCCGCACGCATCCCGGACACCTGGATCTCGACCGCGCTCCCCCGGCACCTCGAGCCGTCCGCGGCGCATCTGCTGGTGCTCGCCTCACGGACCCTGCTGCTCACCCGGGCGGAGATCGAGGAGGGCCACGGCCACACCGTGCATCTGGCCGAGGCCCTCACCCGGCGGGGCCTGCTGGACGAGCTGCACGAGGCGGCCCGCGGCGCCCTCCTCGAGACCGTCGAGCGGCTCGTCGCGACGGAGACCGGCTGAGAGCGGCCGGGCCGAGCAGCGCTCAGGAGCTCTGGGCGATCACCGTGCGGTAGACCTCCAGGGTGCGCTCGGCGATCGAGGTCCAGGAGAAATGCTCGGCCGCGCGGCGACGGGAGGCCTCGCCCATCTGCGTCGCGCGCGCCGGGTCGGAGACCATCTTCACCAGCGCATCCCGGGTGTCCGCGATGAACTTCTCGGGGTCCACGGGCGTCCCGGTCCCGTCGGTGAGCTGATCGAGCGGGACCAGGTAGCCGGTCTCCCCGTCGGCGACGACCTCGGGGATGCCACCGGTGGCGGAGGCGACCACCGGGGTGCCGCAGGCCATGGCCTCGAGGTTCACGATCCCGAGCGGCTCGTAGATGCTCGGGCACGCGAAGGTGGTGGCGTGGGTGAGGATCTGGGTGAGCTCGTGGCGAGGCAGCATCTCGGTGATCAGGTGCACGTTGCCCCGAGTCGTCGACAGCTCCTTCACCAGAGTGTTCACCTCCTGCGCGATCTCCGGGGTGTCCGGGGCCCCGGCGCACAGCACCACCTGGTACTCGGCAGGCAGGTCGCGCACCGCTCGCAGGAAGTACGGCAGCCCCTTCTGGCGGGTGATGCGGCCGACGAACACGATCGTGGGCGCGTCGGGGTCGATGCCCCGGGCGGTGAGCGCCGAGGTCTCCGGGTTCGGTGACCACTGCTCGATGTCGATGCCGTTGTGGACCACGTGGACCTTCGCCGGATCGACCGTCGGATAGGCCCGCAGGATGTCCTCGCGCATCCCGGCGGAGACCGCGATGACGCCCGCTGCACCCTCATAGGCGGTGCGCTCGGCGAAGGAGCTGACGGCGTAGCCGCCGCCGAGCTGCTCGGCCTTCCACGGCCGCAGCGGTTCGAGCGAGTGCGCGGAGAGCACATGCGGCACTCCGTGCAGCAGCGAGCCCATGTGGCCGGCGAAGTTGGCGTACCAGGTATGGGAATGGAGCACGTCCGCGCCGGCACAGTCCGCCGCGATCAGCAGATCCGTCCCCAAGGTGGACAGCGCCGCATTGGCACCCTCGAGCTCGGCGGGCGTGGTGTAGGAGGACGTGCCCTCCTCCTCGCGCTCGGCGCCGAAGGCGCGCACCCGCACATCGATATGCGGACGCAGCACCTTCGTCAGCTCGGCCACATGGACTCCGGCGCCGCCGTAGACCTCCGGCGGGTACTCCTTGGTGAGCAGATCGACACGCATATCCGGCTCCTCTTCCTTCTGCAGCGGCTGTTCAGCCAGCGTCCCAGATCCGGCTGTCGTCCGAATGGGACGGACGGCGCGTGACGAGTGCCACGTCTGGACTATCCTCGCACCATGTCGTCCAAAAAGGTTCTCGCCATCGTTCTCGCCGGCGGTGAGGGGAAGCGCCTGATGCCGCTGACCCTCGATCGGGCCAAGCCCGCAGTACCGTTCGGCGGCATCTACCGCCTCATCGATTTCGCCCTGTCCAACATCGTCAACTCGGGCTACCTCCGCGTGGTCGTCCTCACCCAGTACAAGTCACATTCCCTGGACAAGCACGTCGCGCAGACCTGGCGCATGAGCTCACTGCTGGGCAACTACGTCGCCCCCGTCCCGGCGCAGCAGCGCATGGGCAAGCACTGGTTCCGCGGCAGCGCCGATGCGATCGCCCAGTCGCTGAACCTGATCTACGACGAGAAGCCCGAGTACGTGATGGTGGTCGGTGCGGACAACATCTACCGCATGGACTTCTCCCAGATGCTGGATGCCCACATCGAGTCCGGGAAGTCCTGCACCGTCGCAGCGATCCGGCAGCCGATCGAGATGTCGGACCAGTTCGGCGTGATCGAGACCGATCCGTCGGACCCCACCACGATCAAGGCGTTCGTGGAGAAGCCGAGCGAGACCGAGGGGCTGGCCGACGATCCCGGATCGGTCCTCGCTTCCATGGGCAACTACATCTTCACCGCGGATGCACTGGTCGAGGCCGTCACCCGGGATGCGCAGGACGATTCCTCCAAGCACGACATGGGCGGGGACATCGTCCCCTCCTTCGTCGCGGAGGAAGACGCCGCGGTGTACGACTTCATCCACAACGACGTGCCCGGCTCGACCGATCGCGACCGGGACTACTGGCGCGACGTCGGCACCCTCGACGCGTTCTACGACGCGCACATGGATCTGATCTCGATCCATCCCGTGTTCAACCTCTACAACCACGAGTGGCCCACCTTCACCGGGCATCGCAACGCCCCGCCGGCGAAGTTCGTGCACGCGGGTCCGGGCCGTGTCGGCTCCGCGGTCGATTCGGTCATCTCCCCCGGCGTGGTGGTCTCCGGCGCCCAGGTCTCGAACTCCGTGCTCTCCCCGGGCGTCCGCATCAACTCGTGGTCGAACGTGTCTGATTCGGTGCTGATGGACGATGTGACCGTCGGGCGCCACTGCCAGATCCATCGGGCGATCATCGACAAGGGCGTGGTGGTGCCGCCGCGCACCCAGATCGGTCTGGACCCGGAGAAGGACCTGGCCCGCGGATGGGTGATCACCGAGTCCGGCATCACCGTGCTGGGCAAGGGCACGGTCATCACCCCGTGACAGCGCACCATTCTGGCTCGGTGACCGGGCTGCTGGTCTCCGACGTCGACTCGACCTTCCTCACCCAGGAGGTGATCGAGCTGGTCGCCGAGCATGCCGGGGTGCGGGACCAGGTCGAGGAGATCACCACCGCCGCCATGCGCGGCGAGCTCGACTTCGCCCAGTCGCTGCGCGCCCGGGTGGCGCTGCTCGAGGGCTTGGACGAGTCCGTGCTCGCCGAGGTGCGGGCCGTGCTGGTCCCGACGCCGGGAGCCCTCGAGCTGGTGCGTCGGGCGAAGGCCGCCGGGTGGATGACCGCGCTGGTCTCCGGCGGCTTCCACGAGGTGATCGACGAGCTCGCCGCCCGGTCAGGGATCGACCACGTGCGCGCCAACCGCTTCGAGATCATCGAGGGCCGCTTCACCGGGAAGGTGGACGGCCCGATCATCGACGGCGCCGCGAAGCGTCGCACCCTCGAGGAGCTCGCTCGGCGCTATGACGTCCCGGCCGCGAAGACCCTCGCCATCGGCGACGGGGCCAACGACCGCGAGATGCTCGCCGCCGCCGGGATCGGGATCGCCTTCCGGGCCAAGCCGGCACTCCGGGAGGTCGCCGACGTGGTGATCGACGGGCCGTCGCTGCTGGAGGCCTGGCCCCACCTCGAGGCGGTGACCCAGCACTGAGGCCCCCAGGCGCTGTGCGTCGCTGCCGGTTCCCGACGCGGCTGACCGCTCAGGGACGGACGATGGTGTGCAGCGTCAGCGAGGCCTCCGTGAGGCTCCCCCAGTCCCCCAGCGGTCCCGAGAGCACCGCCGTCGCGCCGGTGGGCATCCCGATCCGGGCCTGGGCGGCCGCGCCCGCCTCGGAGTCGTCCGCGGACAGCAGCGAGGTGAGGGTGGAGATCGTCGGCTCGTGACCGACCACCATCACCACCGGATGCCGGGCTTCCACGCCGTGCACCAGCGCCAGCACCTCCGCCGCGCCGCCGGAGTAGATCTCCTCCTCGAAGGAGACCTCGCCGTCGAACCCCGGCATCGCTGCGGCGACTGCCTCCCAGGTCTGGGAAGTGCGCACGGCGTCGGAGACCAGCACCCGGGAGACCTGCACGTTCTGCGCGTCGAGGTACTCCCCCACCAGCTGGGCCTGTGTCACCCCCCGATCGGCCAGAGCACGTTCGTGGTCCGGTCGGCCGGACCCGCTCTCCGCTTTGCCGTGACGCATCAGGAGCAGCAGACGACTGCCGGGGTCGGAAGATGACATCGGGTGGGTTTCACGCCTTACGTCGAGGGTGGTGCGAGGACTGGGTCAGTGTCCCATGCCGAGACCGCCGTCGACCGGGATCACCGCGCCGGAGATGTAGGCCGCGTCGTCGCTCGAGAGGAAGGTGACCGCCTTGGCGACCTCGGCGGGATCGGCGAAGCGGCCGGCTGGAATGGCCTTGCGGTAGGTGGCCTGGAGATCTTCGGGCAGGGCCTGGGTCATCTCGGTGTCGATGTAGCCGGGCGCGACCACGTTCGCCGTGATGCCGCGCGAGCCCAGCTCACGGGTGAGCGCGCGGGCGATGCCGATCAGGCCGGACTTGGAGGCCGCGTAGTTGACCTGACCGGGCGAGCCGTACAGTCCCACCACGGAGCTGATGAGCACGATCCGCCCCTTCTTCTTCCGCATCATCGACTTGATGACCCGCTTCACGGTGCGGAAGGCGCCGGTGAGGTTGGTGTCGATCACCTTCTCGAAGGAGTCGTCACTCATCCGCAGCAGCAGCTGGTCGTCGGTGATCCCGGCATTGGCGACCAGGACCTCGATCGGACCGTGCGCCTCCTCGACGGCTCTGATCGCCTCGTCGAGGCTGTCGCCGTCGGTGACGTCAGCGGCCACGGTGAGCGCACCCTCCGGGCCGCCCTCGCCGGACCTGCTGGTGACGGCCACCCGGTCCCCGCGGCGGAGGAACTCCTCGGCGATCGAGCGGCCGATCCCCCGGTTCCCTCCGGTGATCAGGACACTGCGCGGCTCGGTGATGGCGTCGGTCATGCGAACTCCTGGGTGAGTGATCTGGGTGCGGGATCCGTGGTGGCGTGATCGGTCCCGACGGACGGTGTCAGAGCGTGAGGGCTGATGCCTCGACGCATCCCTGTGCTCTACGATACGTGGCGAGAGAGTGTCGGGATCCGAGGGGGAGCCCGTCCACCCACATCGCTCCGGAAGGTGCTACCTGATGGCTTACCGTTTCAACCCTCCGCCGAACTGGCCGATCGAGGATGCCAGCTGGAGCCCGCCTCCCGGTTGGCAGCCCGATCCGTCCTGGGGCCCGGCTCCCGAGGGGTGGAACTTCTGGGTCGCGCAGGAGCAGGCGCCCGCCGCCCCGGCGCAGGCCGACTCCGATGCCCCGGCCGACGCCCCTCAGGCCCCGACCGACGTCGAAGACGACGCCACACGGGTCGTCTCCACCGGTGAGCAGGCTCCTGCGCAGGAGGCCCCCGCACAGCGGGACGATGTGGCGCAGCAGACCGGCTCCGTGCAGGAGCCGTCGCCGTCACAGACACCCGTGGGCCAATACGGCACGATCGATCCCTACGGCGCAGCGGCTCCGCAGGCTGAGGCACCGGCAGCCGCGGACTCCCACGGCCGCCATGCGGCTGCGCCGGAGGACGATGCCACCCACGTCGCGGACTCGGGTCAGCACGCCGTGGCTGCCGAGGTGCCGGACCAGGGCGGTGCCCCGCAGACGGCCGAGTACCAGGGACCGGACCTCGAGGCCGGGCTCGCGCAGCAGACCCCCTACGAATCCACCGAGCCGGAGCCGGGTGAGGGCCACGACGCTCCTGCGTCGCAGGACGGTCAGTCCGGCGAGGAGCCCGGTGCGGGCTACGGGGCCGCTGCAGCCGCCGGCGGGGTCGCTGCCGGTGGGGTGGCCGCGGGCGCCGCCGCCGGCTACGGCCAGGGCTCGGCCGCCGACTACCCGGGACAGGGCTCCGCCTCGGACTACCCCGCCCAGGGCTATGGACAGGCCACCCCCGGTGCCGACACGGGAGCCGGGTGGACAGCCTCCACCGGCGCCGGCGAACCGCCCAAGAAGGGCTTCATCCGGCGCTTCTGGTGGCTGGGCTGCCTGCTCATCCTGCTGCTCGTCCTGATCCTGCTCATCGCCGGCGGTATCTGGCTGTTCAGCCGCGACAGCGGCAACGACGCCGGCGGCGGTGGCGGGACGACCACCAGCCAGGAGGAGACCACCGACGGCGGCGAATCCACGGAGGAGGACCCGTCCGACGAGCCCACCGAGGAGACGACCACCGAGGACGAGGAGGCCACTCCGGAAGCGGTCACGCCGACCGACCTCGCCACCATCGATCCCTCGGCCGAGGCGATCGACATCGTGGGCACCGATGGCACCGGCACCATGGCCGTGCACATGACCTACGCGAAGGCGGAGACGCTGAAGAGCTCCTATGGCGGCACCGTCGAGGAGAGCAAGTTCGGCGAGTACCTCGTGGTCACCGCCAAGCTCACGGTCACCGAGGGCACCGTCGGCCTCAACCCGTTCCAGTTCACCGTGCAGACGCCGTACGGCGGCTCCGTCGAACCCTCCGTCGAGAGCTACAGCCTGGTCGGTTCCGGGCTGGCCGGCAATGCGCCCAGCGAGTTCGAGGCCGGGGACGAGTACACCCTCCAGTTTCTGTACGAGGTCGAGCGTGCCGGTGGCAACGTTCTCGAATTCAGCTCCTACACCGACGCCTACACCTGGGACGTTCCTGAGTGACCCAGGCTCAGCGCTTCAACCCGCCGCCGAACTGGCCGGAGCCGCCGCACGACGGGTGGATCCCGCCGGCGGACTTCAGCCCCGGGCACGCCTGGGGCCCGGTCCCGGCGGGGTGGAGGCTCTGGTCATCGGCCACGGGCGACGAACGCGGTTCGGCTCCGCTGCAGGCCTCTGAAGAGGTTCCTGCCAGCGGGGCCCGCCCGCGCCGCCGGGTCGACCAGTACCCCGTGGCCGTCCTCAATCCCGGCATGTGGGCCGATAACCACCTCCAGGGCGAGGACTACGGGTTCCCGCCCGCAGCACCCCGCAGGGATCGACCCCGCCTGCGCCTCGGAGTGACCATCACGGTGACGGCGCTGGGCTTCCTCCTCGCCGCGGCCACCGTGATCATGTTCGTGATGGTCGTGGACTTCGGGGCCGAGGACCTCACGGATGTGCTCGGCGGGGCAGCAGGGCACCTGCACGCAGCGACCAGCGCTCCCGGGGGCGTGGCCGGGGCGATCCCACCGGTTCACGGATGAGGATGAGCTCCTCCCGTCGAGAGATCCTGCTGAGCCGCGATACTCTGCTGGGCCTGGTCGCCGTGCTGGTGCTCGCCGCGGTCTGCGTGACCCTGGGCCTGTGGCAGTTCGGTCGCTATGAGGGCCGCGTGGACCAGGCCGCGGTGATCCGGGCCAACTACGAGGCCGCCCCCGTGAGCCTCGACCAGGCCATGCCGGACGTCGGAGCACCCCTGCCCGCAGCGGACGAGTGGACCCCGGTCACCCTGCACGGCAGCTACTGCGCCACCGACGACTGCGTGCTCTACGTGCGCAACCGGCAGCTCTCCGGTCGGGTGGGCTTCTGGCAACTGGTGCCCTTCCGCACCGAGGACAGCAGCACCATGCTGGTGGTGCGCGGCTGGGTGCCGTCCGGCAGCGACACCTCACAACCCGCTGATCCGGCCCCGGTGCCCGACGGGGAGATCACCCTGACCGTGCGACTGCGCCCCGCGGAGGAGGTGCTGGATCGCGAACCGCCGCCGGGACAGACCCATTCGGTCAACCCCCGCCAGTCCGTCGGGCTGATGGGCCTGGACGCCTCCGATCTGGTCACCGGTGCGTACGGGGAGCTGATCACCGAGGAGCCTGCCGCCGACCGGCCCGCCGCGCTGGCCTCCCCCGACACCTCGCTCGGACCGCACCTGTCCTATGCGTTCCAGTGGTGGATCTTCGCACTGTTCTTCCCCGCCGCGCTGGTCTACCGCACCCGCCGGCAGTTCCAGGACGTCACGGCCGAGGAACAGCAGAGGGCGACCGAGCGCACCGCGCCGGACGGTGCTCCCGAGCCCGACCCCGATCAGGACGGCAGCGTCCCCACGACGAGGCCCGCCGGTCACAGCACAGATCACCGTCCCCGGCGCACGGTGCGCGCACGCCGCCGGGGCCAGGACGAGGAGGAAGAGGATGCACTCATCGACCAGCAGCGGCCCTGAACGGGGCCGGGCGACCCGCTCCCGGTTCCTGCCCGGCCCCCGACCCCGCCGCATCGCCCATCGCGGACTCGCGACCGACGGGGCCGAGAACACCCTGCAGGCCTTCGAGAACGCCCTGCGGGCCGGCGCCGACATGCTCGAGACCGACACCCGCGCGACCCGGGACGGGCTCGCGCTCGCGGTCCATGACGAGGACCTCCAGCGCATCGCCGGTGGCCCTCGCCGGATCGACGCGCTGAGCGCTCCCGAGGCCGGATCCGTGCGGCTGGCCGGCGACGAGCCTCTGGCCATGCTCGAAGACGTCCTGGGGACCTTCCGCGACGTGCCGGTCAACATCGACATCAAGGCCCCCTCCGCCATCGGGCCGGCGGTCGCAGCGATCAGCCGCACCCGCAGCGCCGACCGCGTGTGCGTGGCCGGTTTCGACGGCGACGTGGTCCGCAAGACCATCGCGACCCTTCATGCCGCCACCGGGGTCACCGCCGTGCGCAGCCCCTCGCGCGGCGTGATCGGCCGGTTCCTCGCGGCCCGGGCGATCGAGGCCCCGCAGCCCGTCATCTCCCGGCTCCTCGCCCCCTTCGGCGCGCTCCAGGTGCCTGAGATCTACAAAGGTGTGCAGATCGTCACCACGGCCACCATCGCTGCCGCTCACCGAGCCGGCTGCGAAGTGCATGTATGGACCGTCGACGACCCACCGACCATGCAGGATCTGCTGGTCAAGGGCGTGGATGGTATAATCACCAATCGTGTCGACCTGCTCTCGGAGCTGCTCGACGGCGCCTGAGCCGCGAGGGCCCGACTCGTCCCGGGAACAGAACCGGCCCCGCACGCGTTGACAGCACCAGGCGTCATCATCCACAGACCTCTTCGGACGGCACGCCGTCCGACCCCCATCCCCGGCAGGAAGCGAGAACCGCATGAGCAGCCGTAGCCTGCGAGGCACCCGACTGGGCTCCCTCTCCATGGAGACCGACGAGGGCGTCC